>JBNMOV010000518.1:0-3431 GCA_051275765.1 Maribacter sp.
ATATCAGTTCAAGGTATATGATCTGACGGGAAAGCTTGTTCATCGTCGATCATTTACGGGCAGCCAAAATTTGAGATTGAATCATCAGATGACTAAAGGAAATTATATATTTTTAATTTCTGATAGAGATGATTTGCTGTTAGTGGAAAAGGTAGTTGTGTATTAAATTTTTCTCAAAAAACGTCCATACTTCTTTTCCTTACCATAGCCTTTTACGAAATCATTATTTTCATAAATAATTTCTCCACCTACGAGTACTTGTGATACTACATTTTTATTGCGATTGACTAGTCGGATGAAATTATCAAAAGCTTCGATAGGAGCTTTGTGAACCTGCTCTTTTATTACATGAAAATGTTGAGGGTCTAGGATATTAATATCAGCTATTTTTCCTTCTTGTATATAACCACAATCCAAGCCAAACCAATCTGCTTGTTCGCCAGATAATCGCCAAAAGCATTTTTCCATCGTCATGATAGGTTTTTTATTTTGGATGGAATCGTATACATTTTTCATCATTTGCAAAGGAAAATCGTAGAATGCCATATTGGTCAAATGTGCTCCTGCGTCAGAAAAACTAATGAGGTTGTGAGAAAAATTATATAAATTTTTAAGTTTCTCTTTTCTATCATTTGCTATCGTTGTTGTCCAACTGATTTGCTTATCATATTTCACAATTAAATCCAAGAAAGTATCAATAGGATGCTCCTTTTTTTCTTCTGCTATTTGATAGAAATTCTTTCCAATGAGTTCTTCTTCTGGACATTCTAAAATAAAGGCAAGGCTCAAATCTCTATGCCAAACTTTGGGAGCAAATTTCTTTTTGATTTCTGCCTTGAATTCTTCTCTGAATTTAGGATTACGAATCATATCATTTCGCTCATCGATATTTTTGGCAAGATGCCTCATCGCTTCTCCAGAAGGAAATTCTTCAAACATCACAGAATCCACACCATCATAATAAACAGTAAAAGGAACAGGCGTAGATTGCATTCTGAAATCTGACTGAAAAACTCGATTAAACACAGCAGAACCAAAAGAAACCAATGGTGCAATCCATCGATCTGCAATCAAATCCATCAAGGCAATCATCGTAGTTTTGAGTGGTTTTCTGAAAATGCCAGTACTCGCCATCATATATCGAAGTGCATTGACACGAGTAACCAAATTAGGTGCACCTTGTAAAATTGCATCTCTTTTTCTAAGGGTATCAATGAGTGTTTTTCGTTCTTTCCAAGAAGAATAAAAAGAAGGTGTTTTGTGTGACCAATATTTATCGCCATCCATTTTATCCCAAGGATTATCCATGGTAGAAAGTCCTAAAAAACCTTCATCCAATGCTTCATTGAGCATGGCATTCATTTGTTTTTGTTCCTCTAGTGTAGCGGTAGCGGTTTCACTGACAGAACGCCCAATTCCCATCGCTTTACTTCTAATATCTGAATGACCAATGAAAGAAGCAACATTGATCCCTAGCGGTAATTTTTCGATATATTCAATCCATTCTTTAGGTGTAGACCAAGATTTTTCTCGTTCTAATAAGGGCAGCATGATTTCTCTAGGAATGGCTTCTACTCTAGTAAAAAAATCAGAAGTATCCTCCGCATTATTATACACAGCAGACACAGAACAACTTCCTAAAATAATAGATGTAACACCATGTCGAGCAGATTCTTCCAAACCTGGCGAAGCAATCAATTCTGCATCATAATGTGTATGAGAATCGATGAAGCCAGGAACTATCCATTTCCCTTTTGCATCGATGATTGTGGTATCTTCTTTTGGAAGAATAGTTGTAGCAATTTTTTGTATTCTGCCACCTTCTATTAAAATATCTTGTATTCTGGCATCTTTATTTCGATGTCCAGTATAGACTAAACCGCCTTGGATAATAGTGCTTTTTTTATTCATAATAGAAACTTGGAAGATTGGATGAATATACATTATTTTTTCCAATTTCTAGTATTTATAAGCTCTAAATAAAATAATCTATCACAGTCTTCCAATCAGGAAATTCATCAGAACCAAAATGAATCAACTTCCCTTCAAACCCTTCCTGTCCTCTGCCAGAAGTGTGATCATCTATGAGGTAGTCGCCTTTATTCAGTCCTTTATTGGGAGAAATGATGAGTCGTTCCACCATTTTCATTCCTAAATGATTTTCTACCCATTCTCTTTTTTCAGAATAACAAAGCGGATTTCGTATAGATGGAGCAGTGAGAATATATACCTCAAAACGCTTGGATTCCCTTAGTCGCTGAACAGAAGAAATAGCATTCTCCATAGGTTTTAATTTCCTAAAGAAACCATATTGACTCTGCGGAAAACCAATGGCAGGATTTTGTTTCAATGCTTTAGTTTGTGCTTCTGAAAATTGACAAAGGACATCGTCCATATCTATGTAGAGGATAGATTTTTTCATTTTTGAATTTGTATGTAGGTTTTTAAATAGTCGAATTGTTCAAAACTTAGAGAAGGAGAACAATCTACAAAGAATGGAATATCTGGATCTGATGTATCATAACAACCTTTAGATTTTACTTTTATTTGATGGCATTCAAAACACATTTCTATACAGGTAATAACCTCGTCTTTTTCATTTTTAATTAAAAAAGCATCTCTAGGGGAATAACAAAATTCTGCTCCTGCTGGACCTGCTCTATCTAAGGTGTTGAAATGATGAAGGAATCTTTTAAATTCTTTTTCTTGTATTTCTTTTACTTTTTTTAATGCTGGGATAAAGCTTTTATCTGGATCATGTATAACGTAAGGAAAGACGTTTTTACGATTTTCTCTTTTTAATCTTTTTGAAAAATCTATAGTATATAATTCTACTTTATATCCAGCTTTTGGATGATAGGATAATTGATTATTTTCTATGGTGATAATATCTTTTTCAGGAACGTATTTAAGTTCTTTAGGAGGATTAGAACATTGAATAAAAATGGAGCAAATGATGATGTAGAAGATGTTGTGTTTCATGTCATTCTATTTTAAAAGGACAGATTTTTCTTTTCTTAATACAGAAGGTGTTTAAAAATGAGTTTCGTCTTAAAAACCAAGCACTTACAAGCATTTTTATCAATTACTTTTTAAACAACTTCTTAGATATTATTTGATAAAAAGCGTTTATTCAGTTATTTATTAGGTATAGCATAAATAAGAACACCAACAAGTCTGCTAAATACACTATAAATTAAATAAGTGTCTGTTTTTAATCGCTTAGTTTTTAGTTAGGCTAGGCAAAAATGATGCGAATAGCCGTAGCTATTTAAGGAGTTTTTAACGACGCATAGCTGAAAACTAAGTAGACAAAACGGTTACTTATTTAATTTACAGTGTACTAATACACTGTAAAGTAAGTAATCTTAAGTTTTGATGGCTTCTTTTGAAATTTGGACATCGTTATTTTTCTCCACCGTAGCTAAGGC
>JBNMOV010000519.1:0-3429 GCA_051275765.1 Maribacter sp.
CAACGATTTTAACTCTTGGAATCCCAAAGTATTGCGACTCTATAATTTTATCTTAGCTTGTTAGCGATTAATTAAAAATTAAATTAAATTTGTGCGAAAATACATAAGGCATTGCTAGAACGCAATGCCTTATGTATTTTACTGCCAAAATGACCAACAAAACCATATGGCAAAGTGTTTGACATTATAATAATATGAAACTCAAAAATATATTCAATAAAATGGGTAAGAAAGAGGAGAACAATCAAGTAATTGAGGATGAAAACGTAGTGAATAATCAGGAACAGAATGATACTGAAAAAACTACAGACAATACAGAATCTACTGATAATCAATCAGAAAATGCTACTGAAGACGGAGAAGAAGCAGCTGAGATTATTAAATTGAAGCAAGAATTAGCAGAAGCTAAGGATAAGTACTTAAGGCTATTTGCGGAGTTTGATAATTTCCGTAAGCGTACCAATAGAGAAAAGCTAGAATTGAGGAAGACAGCAGCAGCGGACACATTGTCAGCATTACTGCCTGTTTTGGACGATTTTGACAGGGCGAAGAAAAATCATGATGATAAAGATAGTATAGAAGAATTTTCTGAAGGTGTGATATTCGTTTATGACAAAATTTCTACTTTCATGACTAAGCAAGGATTGAAGATAATGGTCTCGACTGGAGAAGATTTCAATTCTGATTTCCATGAAGCTATTACAGAAATTCCTGCACCTACTGAAGAAATGAAAGGAAAAGTCATTGATACAGTAGAGAATGGATATATCCTCAATGATAAAATCATCCGCTACGCTAAGGTGGTAGTTGGAAAATAAAAGATTTTTAGTGTGTGAAAGTATAGAGGTGTAAACGTGCTTCTCTATCTTACTTTTCCATTAAAATCGATAATTGAAATTAACATGGCAAAGAGTTACTACGACATATTAGGCGTTCCTAAGGATGCTGATGAGAAAGTCATCAAAAAAGCATACCGTAAATTAGCAATGAAATATCATCCAGATAGAAATCCAGATGATAAGGAAGCTGAAGCTAAATTTAAGGAAGCAGCCGAATCATATGAAACGCTAAGAGATGTTGACAAAAAATCTCGTTATGACCGTATGGGACATGCTGGCTACACTCAAAGCCAACAAGGCGGCGGCGGCGGCGGTGGTTTCCGTGGCGGCATGAGTATGGAGGACATTTTCTCTCAATTTGGCGACATTTTCGGCGAGAATGGCGGAGGTGGTGGAAATCCTTTTGAATCTTTCTTCGGTGGCGGAGGGGGTGGCGGAGGTGGCAGAGGTAGAAGACCTTCTGGCCAACGTGGTTCTAATGCTAGAGTTAAGGTAAAACTGACACTAGAGGAAGTTGCGAAGGGCGTAACCAAAAAAATCAAGATAAAGAAGAATGTAACCTGTGATACTTGTAGTGGTTCTGGTGCAAAAGACAGAAATGCTGTCAGCACTTGTAGTACTTGTAGAGGTGCTGGTTATGTACGTCAGGTAAAGAATACGTTTTTAGGACAGATGCAGACTACTGCTCCCTGCCCTACTTGTAGTGGTACAGGACAAGAAGTGACTGCGAAGTGTGAAACTTGTAAAGGTGTTGGTGCTACAGTTGGTGATGAGGTTATAGAAATCAATATCCCAGCAGGCGTGAGCGAAGGCATTCAATTATCTATGGGAGGAAAGGGTCATGCAGGAAAAAGAGGTGGTCCTTCTGGTGATTTAATCATCACGATAGAAGAAATACCACATGATTCGCTTAAACGTGATGGACAGAATATCATCTATGATTTATATATGAATTTTGCGGATGCTGCATTAGGTAGTAGCGTAGATGTTCCTACAATTGATGGTCTGGTGAAAATTAAAATTCCGCCAGGTACACAATCTGGTAAAATTTTCCGTTTGAGAGGAAAGGGATTACCTGGTGTGCAGTCTTATGGAACGGGTGATCAGTTAGTTCATGTGAATATATGGACGCCTAAAAAACTGGAAACAAAAGAACGTCAACTCTTGGAGAAACTAAGGGATATGCCTAATTTCAAACCTAATCCAGGGAAATCTGATAAGGGTTTCTTTGAGAAGATGAAAGATATGTTTGCTTAAATAAATTTCGATAGATTTATAGATATATTTTTGAATTACGAATTTTGCTTTGTTGAAATTCGTAATTCTTTTTTTATGGCAAGTGTAATAGAAAAGATCATGCGATTCATTTATTTAGTTATTCCTGTTTTATTTTTTCTAGCTTCTTGTGGAGATAATGAAAATTATATTTATCAGGAAAGTAAACCAATTAATGAATCTGGATGGACATATGCTGATTCTCTGGATTTTAATTTTGATATTCAAGATACATCTAAAGTATATGGCTTAATTTTAGATGTCGAGCATACAACAGATTATCCTTTCCAAAATATTTATTTTAATATTTCTACTTCTTTTCCTTCTGGAAAAAGATTGCAGCAGGAACTGTCTTCTGATTTAGCAGAAAAATCTGGAAAATGGTATGGCAAATGTTCTGGTAAAAATTGTACAGCAAGTATTTTTTTACAGGAAAAAGCAAAATTTAATGAAGTAGGAAAGCATAGAATAAATATCGCTCAATTTTCTAGAGATAGTGCTTTAGTGGGAATTAAGGAATTGAGTTTGAAGTTGTTGGCGTATTAGCTTAGTGAAACTAATTCTGTTATTGTAGTGGGAGACGCGAAGTATTATGTCTGTACGATTTTAGGGCTTTTATTTATTTTTCAAATGTGGTGTGATGAAGTATTTCTTTGTGGTTTTGATGGGCTTTTTTCTTTTTTCTTGTGGTAATTCTATTGCTGATTCTAATCAGGAAAATGTTACTGTTCAAGATTCTTATGTTCTAGCGAAAATTGCTGTGGATATTATTGATTTTTATTCAGAAGATAATACAGATTCTATTTCTACTATTTTAAATAATACCATAAATAAAGGAAAAACGCCTATTTTGTTTTTTACGGCTAGTTGGTGCAAACCTTGTAGAGAGTTTAAGGAATCTACTAAATATGAATTAGTGGCACAATCCTTAAAAGATGCTACGATTATCATGATAGACGTGAATAAGGATCAGCCAAAAAATGGCTATGCACTTGATTATGGTGCTAGAGCTATTCCTACTTTTATTATTGTGGATAAGGATGGTAATGCGATGAATACGATAACTGGAGCAGCCTGGGTGGATAATAGGCCAAATAATATCGCTCCAGCTATGGAGGATTTTTTAAAAGGATGATCTTTTTAGACCTTAGATTTTAGACCGCTTCGCTTTAGGGATGTTGAATAAATAAGCGATAGACTACCCCTCAAAATAGGGATTAAAATGAATTAAATTCCATGTCCGAAAAATCTAAAATATTTTATCCTTCTGTTCGTAAACGTAAAGCATATTGGACGGCTTTTATTGTTTTTTGGA
>JBNMOV010000520.1:0-3420 GCA_051275765.1 Maribacter sp.
TTTGGATTTGTTAATGTACTGGTAGGGATTATCAATCTTTGGGTTTTTTCTGATAAGATGAATCCTCGTAGAAGAAAATGGTATTGGCTTGCTTCATTTGTTGTATCTGTATTATTTGTAGTAGCGTTTTTCTCATCAGATAAATTATTATCAAAATGGCATGATGATCTATTTAGAGATAGAATCGTATTCACTAAAACCACACCTTATCAAACGCTCACATTGACGAAAGGCAAAGAAGATGTAAGATTATATATCGATCGAGTGATACAGTTTTCTTCTGTAGATGAATATCGTTATCATGAATCCTTAGTTCATGTTCCGATGTCATTGTCGAAGTATAAGAAAAAAGTATTGATCCTTGGAGGAGGAGAAGCATTAGCAGCAAGAGAAGTATTAAAACATGAAGATGTGGAAGAAGTGCGAATTGTAGATATAGATCCTGTTATGTTTGAATTGGCGAGAGAAAATCCTCATTTGGTCAAAGTGAATGGCAATTGCATGGCGAATCCTAAAGTCATTCCAACGCCTGCTGATGCCATGGTTTTTCTAAAAGAAAACGAAATCTTATACGATGTCATTATAGCAGATTTGCCAGATCCTACTAATGATAATTTATCCAGATTATATAGCGAAGAATTTTACAAACTCGTCAGAAAACGACTTTCGCCTAATGGCGTATTCGTCACTCAAGCTACGAGTCCTTTTCATACGACAGAAGCATTTTGGTGTATAGGAGCGACAGTAGAATCATCTGGTTTTAAACATGTTTATCCTTATCATTCTTATGTACCATCTTTTGGAGAATGGGGTTTTATTTTAGCTTCTAATCAAGAATTAGATTATCAAAATATATCCTTCGATGGCATAGAAACCAAATTTCTAAGTAATGACATCGTACCTAAGTTATTCTCCTTTGAAAAGGATATCATCGTAAAAGACATTTTTCCTAATACCTTGGATAGTCCTATTTTATTGGATTATTATCTCGAAGATTGGGAACGATGGAGTAGGGAAAAAGTAATGTTTTAGGGAAGATATTGAGATTTTAAGATAAGACGTGAACGCTCGAAAATCTAAAAAACAAAACCTCAGCAATCTTTCGACTGCTGAGGTTTATTATTATTCTATTGTGATTTTGTCTGATAAGATAAGGTGCAAAATATTGCGTCTCTACAAACAAAATTACTGGTCACTGGTCACTGGTGACTGTTCCTCATATGCTTCGATAGGCGGACAAGTACAAATCAGATTTCTATCTCCATGTGCATTATTTACTCTACCTACGGAAGCCCAAAACTTATATCCATTCCTCAAATAAGGTAAAGGATAAGCAGCTTTTTCTCTAGAATATGGCAATGTCCATTCGTTATTAGTAATTTCCTCCAATGTATGTGGAGCATTTACTAATACATTATTATCCTTGAATGTTTCATCAGAAGCGACTTCGTCTATTTCCTTTCTGATAGCTAATAAAGCATCACAGAAACGATCTATTTCTTCTTTATCTTCACTTTCTGTAGGTTCTATCATGATAGTTCCTGCTACTGGAAATGATAAAGTAGGTGCATGGAATCCGTAATCAATCAAACGCTTGGCTATATCTTCTGCTCCCAATCCTAATGATTTCAAATGACGTAAATCCACGATGAGTTCATGTGCAGAATGTCCTTTGTGACCTAGATACAATACATTGAAAGCACCATCTAAACGAGCTTTGATATAATTGGCATTCAATATAGCTATTCTAGTAGATTGAGTCACGCCACTTGCTCCCAACATTCTGATGTAAGCATAAGAAATCAACAAAATACTTGCACTTCCAAAAGGAGTTGATGATATAGCGTGAATACCTTTATCGCCACCAGTTTCAGTGTGTACATGCTTAGGCAAATATGGTGCTAATGAATCATTCACACAAATAGGTCCCATTCCAGGCCCACCACCACCATGAGGAATGGCGAATGTTTTATGCAAATTTAAGTGACAAACATCTGCGCCTATAATTCCTGGATTAGTCAATCCACATTGAGCATTCATATTCGCACCATCCATATATACCTTTCCTCCATATTGGTGTATGGTAGCACAGATGTCTTTTATTTCTGTTTCAAAAACGCCATGTGTAGAAGGATAAGTAACCATTAAAGAAGCTAAATTATCCTTATGCTTTTCTGCTTTTTCCTTTAAATCATTGACATCAATATTTCCTCTTTCATCGCATTTTACTACGACTACTTTCATGCCTGCCATAACTGCACTTGCAGGATTAGTACCATGAGCAGAAGAAGGAATCAATGCAATATTTCTATTTGCATGTCCATTAGCTAAGTGATAAGCTCTAATAGTCAATAATCCAGCATATTCTCCTTGAGCACCAGAATTAGGCTGTAGTGAACAAGCAGTAAATCCAGTAATTTCACAAAGGTACTGTTCTAGTTCCTTGATGATTTGCTGATAACCTGTCGTCTGGTAATGTGGTGCGAATGGATGAATATGAGCAAACTCACTCCAACTTACTGGACGTAATTGCGTAGCTGCATTCAACTTCATCGTACAAGATCCCAAAGGGATCATAGAATGAGTCAATGACAAATCCTTATTTTCCAATCGCTTGATATAGCGCATCATTTTCGTCTCCGTATGATAGCTGTTGAAAACGGGATGTGTAAGGAATTCGCTTGTACGAATTAGTGCAGGATTGATTTGAAAATTATTATTATCAATATTTTTAATCGTTACTTTTTCTTCTGTAAAGATTTCAATCAGTTCTTCGATGTCTTCTACTATTGTAGTTTCATCCAATGCGATATTCAAACATTCCTTACCAATCTTCTTTAGGTTGATTTCTCTATCTAAAGCATGAAGATAAATTCTATCTCGTTTCGCTAGATCTCCACAATTAATTTTAAGCGTATCGAAAAAGCCTTTATTTTCACTAGTAAATCCTGCTGCAACTAAATGCTCAGAAAGTGTTTTGGCTAATACGTGTATTCTAGTCGCAATATTTCTAACGCCATCTTGTCCATGATAAGTAGCATACATTCCAGCCATGATAGCAAGAAGTGCTTGAGCTGTACAAATATTAGAAGTCGCTTTATCTCTACGGATGTGCTGCTCTCTAGTTTGTAGTGCCATTCTCAAAGCTCGATTGCCATGTCTATCTATAGATACACCAATGATACGCCCAGGGATTTGTCTTTTGAAACTTTCCTTAGTAGCAAAATATGCAGCATGTGGTCCACCAAATCCCATTGGTACACCAAGACGCTGAGTCGTACCAACTACAGCATCTGCTCCCCATTCTCCTGGAGGAGTCAATAAAGCAAGTGAAAGAATATCCGCAGCTACAGTTACATATACACCTGCTTCATTGCATTGTGTAGATAATGATCTGTAATCTTCAGCGTTTCCTTCTTT
>JBNMOV010000521.1:0-3414 GCA_051275765.1 Maribacter sp.
ATCCTGTTTGGAGTGGTGTTTATAATGGTACAATTTATAACGAAGCAGGATATGTGAGAATAGGTATTGGTCCTAATTTTCAACCTAATCTTCAAAATCAATATGCTGCTGATGAATTTTATCCTAGTTTGATGGTGAATAATAGTACATCTGATGTTGAGGTTGATGAGTCTGGTTTATACAATAAAGTTATTGGTATTATGGGACTCTGTACAGGAGGGAATAATTACGATGGTTCTTATGGATCATGGAGTTACGCTTCAAATGCAGGTGGTGCTACAGCTGTTGGTTCATATGCAAAAGCAACTGGAGCATATAATAATAATATTGGTGTTGAAGCTATGGCTGATGGAATAACAGCTAATAAGTGTTATGGTATTAAAGCTACTGCAAACGGATTAAATACGAATTATGGTATTCGAGCCGCTGCATTTGGAGGAACTACTAATTGGGCAGGCTATTTTTATGGAAACACAAAAGTTGAACATGGTCATCTAGAAATAGAGAATGATCAAACTAACGACACCAATACTAACTATGGAGTTGATGCATCTGCATTAGGGACAGAAGGAGTGAGAATTGGCGTCAATGGTTATGCTGATTGTTCTACAGGGCTAACTGCTTATGGAGTTCGTGGAGAAGCAGTAGGAGAAGCATTTTCGAATTATGGTGTATATGGCACAGCTACAGGATCTGGTAGTGCAAATTACTTTAATTACGCAGGTTATTTTTCAGGAAATGTTACAGTCACAGGTACATTCTATGAGCCATCCGATGCTAAACTGAAAAAGAATGTAGAAGAATATGAAGATGCCTTAGAAATTATTAATGAATTAGACGTGAAAACCTATGAATATAAAACAGATAAATTTACTCAAATGAACCTAGATAATGATAAGAAAATAGGCATGATAGCCCAAGAAATGGAAAAAGTACTTCCTCATTTAGTTGATAATCAACTACATCCACAAAAGACAAAGAAAGACGAAGATGGAAAGGAAGTAATCGTTTCAGAAGCGGTGGAATACAAAGCAGTAAATTACATAGGATTGATTCCAATATTGACACAAGGAGTTAAAGAATTATCTACAGAGAATGAGAAAATAAAAGCAGAAAACCTAGAATTAAAAGATGAAATGGCAGAACTTAGAAATATAGTGGGAGAGTTGAAACAGCAATTTTCTAATATGGAGAATAATATGCAAAACTGTTGCCTAGAAAGCAATAATCCTTCTAATAAAGAAGCTATAACAGCTATAGAGTTAAGCAGCAGTACAGACCAAGCCATCCTAGAACAAAACGCCCCGAATCCCTTCAATGCACAAACTCAAATCCGCTATTACATCCCATCATCGGCTAGCAAATCACAGATGGTTATTACAGATAATAGAGGAGCAGTATTGAAGACAATTAACTTGTCAGAAACAGGCTTCGGAACAGTATTCGTTAAAGCAGGAGCATTGGCTCCAGGAACTTATGCTTATACTTTATTCGTAGATGGGAACAAGGTAGCGACTAAGCAGATGGTATTAGTAAAGTAAAAAATATCTAATTTTAAAAGTAAACATCAGCCCTTCACATTCATGTGGAGGGCTGTTGTGTTAATAAATATTCTCTCTCTTAAAATCTTAATATATCAAAATCTTAATATCTACATTGTATATTTGCCCTCTTGGAAAAACAAGCACCACATATCGTGTATTTACATTTGGGGAGTAATATAGGAGAACGAAAGATTCATCTTGAAAAAGCTATCCAACTTATTGCTCAGCAAATAGGTAATATCATACAAGTATCCGATATTTACGAAACGGAAGCATGGGGTAAAACCGATCAGCGATCCTTTCTCAATCAAGCCATTAAGATAACGAGTCATTTGTATCCTTTAGACTTATTAAAAGGATTGCAGGAGATAGAAAAATCAATGGGGCGGAAACGAAAGGAACATTGGGGAGCAAGGACGATAGATCTAGATATGATTTTTTATGATTATTATTATTATCAATCTGAAAATTTGACTATTCCACATCCCCGAATGCATCTTCGTAATTTCGTATTAATACCTATGATGGATTTGCAAGCAGATTTCATTCATCCAGTTTTTAGGCAAACTGTTAGGGAATTATACGGCTGGTGTCAAGACGATTTGGAGTGTTTGAAATATTCCTAACGATTTATTCAACATCCCTTAGTGTCGCAAACACGAAAAAATAATGAATATCGATATACCATATAATTTCATCGCCATAGAAGGCAATATAGGAGCAGGCAAAACCACGCTTTGTAATATGCTAGCTAAGGATTGGGATACTAGATTGGTATTAGAACAGTTTTCTGATAATCCATTTTTGCCACAGTTTTATCAAGATGCAGAACGCCACGCTTTTACAGTAGAACTGTTTTTCATGACAGAGCGGCATAAGCAACTACAAGAAGCATTCCTCCAACCAGATTTATTCAATCCACTCACAATAGCAGATTACTTTTTCATCAAAACTCTATTATTCGCAGGACAAAATTTAAAGGAAAACGAGTTACAGTTATTCAAACGTCTTTTTCATATCTTAAACGGTACTTTTCCTAAGCCAGATTTATTGGTTTATCTCCATCGTCCAGTAGAAGTATTGCTAGAAAACATCGCCAAACGAGGCAGATCTTACGAGAAGGACATCACAGCAGATTACCTCACTACCATCCAAAATGCCTACTTCGATTATTTCAGAACAGAAGCTTCCGTTCCTATCATCATATTAGATTTAGGAGATAAGCATTTTAATAAAAATTCTGAAATCTACGAAGTCATCAAAAATAAAATAACGACTAAGCATAAGAATGGGGTGGGGATGTTGGAAGTAGAGTAGGATATTTTGCCAATAATTATAGTCTACTCAAAATACCCTGAAATCTCCCATTTAAAATTAGGATACTCCTCCAAAAGCACCTCCTTCTCCCCATGCCTATAATCCTCAAATTCAAAACCAGGAGCCATAGTCGTTCCCATGAGAGCGAATTCTCCTCCAGCTTTTAATCTACAGCCTTGCCAAGTTTTTCCTTTAACTAAAACCTGCGGATATACGCCATTCAAAATATCATTTCCTATAGTGACGACTTCGCCAGTTCCATCAGGATGAAGCTTCATCATCTCCACAGAATCGCCTAGATAAAAATGAAAAATCTCATCTCCTGGCAATTGATGAATAGCAGAAAAAGTATCTGGAGTAAGCATATAGTAAATGTTAGAGTAAAATATCCTATCTCCTCGATAATCATTACCTAAAATATCTTTCTTGATATATTTACTTGAACGGAAAGTTTCCGCATAATATCCGCCTTCTTTTGGTAATGGCTCAAGATTCAGAGCTTTGATAATCTGTTCTGTTGTCATAGTTACAAATATCTGTCTGTAATATAATT
>JBNMOV010000522.1:0-3405 GCA_051275765.1 Maribacter sp.
TTTTTGCAAACCCATTCGCTACTAGTGCAAATAATGATAATTTTTCTATTGTTTTTTTGGACAAAGCATCTTTTAAAGATATTCAAGATATTGCTTACGAGGAAGACAAACCTATCTTTATCACATTCAATGCTACATGGTCTACCCCATGCAAGATTATTCAGTCTGAGATATTTGAAAATGATAAGGTAGCAGATTATATGAATGAAAACTTCGTGAATTATAGTGCTAATATAGAAACCAAAATCGGTTTTGCACTATCAGAATACTTTGATATATTCCATTTACCTACTGTACTTATAGAGGAGAGATAATCATGAAGAACTCTAGTACGACTACACCTAAGAAGTTCATGAAGTGGACTAAAGAAGCTACAATAGAATACACAAATTCTAAAGCAAAAGAAGAAGATACAGAAAAAGCTACTTTTAAGAAGTAGAATAAAGCTATCGCTCCTGCAAAATGCCTTAGAAACAAAAGTGCAGTTTTGACAGAAGGAAATGTATAATTAAGATAGAAATGCTTTGTCTGTTTTCTTTTAAAATGCCATCAGGCTTTATCCTGATGGCATTTTTTATGTTTAATTGAATCATGTCATCGTTATCATCTAAAGCATCATCAAATATCACAATATAATATTTGATGATTTAATACATGTGTAACTACCAACAAAACAACAACTTAAAATATACACTTATTATAATGGCACGATTTCTGACTTAATCATTCACGTAAACATATTAAACTTAACAAGTTCATCACAGAAAGCATGCTAACGAAAACTACAGCCACCATCCAGATGGTAGTACTATTTCTATTCTTGACACTCTCTCTTTTTGCTCATTTTGAAAATAAGGACTTCCTTAAATTACTTAATCCTTTTGATATTGAAAAATCAATGTCAAAAGATGAAGTATCTAATTATATCAACTTCATTACAGGGCAATCATTTCTACAAATCAAGGAAAAAGCGAGAAAGAGTAATAAACCTATTTTTCTTGATTTCTATGCCAATTGGTGTGGCCCATGTAATATCATGGACAGAGAAGTATTTAATGATCCTAGTGTCGTTTTTTATATGAATACTAATTTCATTAATTACAAAGCTGATGTTAATACTAGAATTGGTGATAGCCTAGCATCTAGGTATGATGTTAAATTATTACCCACACTAATCATCATTTCTGCTGATGGAGAAATATTGACTAAAGAATCCAAGTTAATGGATTCAACAGAGTTCATCCGTTTTGCGAAAGGGGCGATAATGTAAATTCACCTTCGAGCAATAAAAAAGGCTACGCAAAATTGCGTAGCCTTTTTTATTACAAATAATTTGTAACAGATTTTATTGTAATAACCCCAAATCCCACTTTCCTGCATTTCGATAATAAATACATCCTCCTTCCACCTCCAAAGGCGAAGGAATATTATTGGTATATAACTGTCCTGTTCCTAAACCTTGGTGCATAGAACTATTCATCGTATACGTCCATTGACTGATCGCATTCAGTCCTATATTAGATTCCAAGGCAGAAGTCGACCACCAATCTATCTTTTTACTTTCTGCGAGACTAATCCATTCTTCTGAACTTTTGAAACCACCTACTAAACTAGGTTTCAAAATGATATATTGAGGATTAATAATGTCTAGGAGTTCTTCTTTTTTAGCTAGTAAATTTACACCTATAAGTTCTTCGTCCAAAGCAATAGGCAATGGCGTAGAAGCACATAATCCAGCCATCGCTTCATATTGCCCTTGTCGAATAGGCTGTTCTATAGAATGTAGCCGAAAATCAGATAATATCTTTAATTTATCTAATGCTGTAGAAGGAGAAAATGCACCATTTGCATCTACTCGTATTTCGATTTCTGTGGCAGAAAATTGACTTCTGATATATTTCAATAAGTTGATTTCTGCTTCAAAATCTATCGCTCCTATCTTTAATTTAATACAATCAAAGCCTTTGGCTATCTTCTCTTTTATCTGCTCAAACATGAATGATTTCTCTCCCATCCATACCAAGCCATTTATCTTAATTCCTTCTTCTTTTTGAGTAAAAGGAGAAGGAAATAAATCGAATTGGTTTTTCTGTAAATAAGCCTTCATGACCATTTCCAATCCAAAACGAATAGAAGGAAAATCTAATAATCCTTCATTTATCCAATATTCATATCGATAAATTTCTTGACAAACTTCTGCTAATTTCTGTTCGTACTCTGGTACGTCATCTATGCTTAATCCTCGTAGTAATCCACATTCGCCATAGTAGGTTTCTTCATTATCTTTTAAGATAATAAACCAAGAAAGTTTTCTTTTCAATACTCCCCTAGACGTTCCGCTAGGGCGTTTAAAAAGAAGCGTATGTTTTTTCCAATGAGCTACCATTTTGATTAGATTTTAAGATATTCCTACATATTGACCTATTCCAAAAATGATGACAAATACGAGTGTAGAAATTGCCATTTGTTTTAAATAAGGATCGAGTTTTTTTGCGTCTTTTTTTGTAAGTACTGCTTTCGCATTAATTAAGAATAATGGAAGTGTGATCACAAACAACCATTGCCAGTAAGAAGTATAAGCATCCGCTACATATAATATCGCAGCTAACCAACCTACCGCTAGTAAAAACCAATGATAATAAACTGCCTTTTCTCTTCCTAACCTTACTGGAATAGAATATTTCCCAGCTTTCTCATCAGATTCTATATCTCTGATATTATTCACATTCAGTACGCCTACTGCAAAAGTCCCACAAGCAATTGATGGCAATATAATATTCCATCCCAAACTATGCATTTGTAAATAATACGTCCCTGCTACAGAAACCAATCCAAAGAAAAGCAAGACAGAAATATCTCCTAATCCAGCATATCCATATGGATTATCTCCTACGGTATAAGTAATCGCTGCTATCACACAAACGATTCCCAGCCCTAGGAATATAAAAAATTCTTGCTGAGTAGTGATAGATAAATACAATAATCCCAAACCAGATGCGAATGACAAAACAGCAAATAAAATCATAGCTCGCTTCATCGCTTCGGCAGAGATTTTGCCTGTTTGAACGGCTCTTGAAGGCCCTACTCTATCCACGCTATCTGCTCCATTCATGGAATCTCCATAATCGTTGGCAATGTTAGAAAGGATTTGTAATAGGAATGCTGTTAATAATGTCAATAAAAAAATAGTGGGTTGGAAGCCGTTTTCAACATAGGCGATAATTCCTCCCATACCAATACAAGCCAATGCTAATGGCAAGGTTCTCAGTCTAAATGCTTGTATCCAGTCTTTCAATTTATTGTAATTTAATGATATGTATATTCAACTTTTATTAATACCTCTTCCTTTACTTCTCTTTTCAATATGAATTTTAATGGAGGAGTTTTTGTTTGACAAGACGCAAT
>JBNMOV010000523.1:0-3397 GCA_051275765.1 Maribacter sp.
ATATCATTATCATCGAAAGACATGATTTGAGTGAAACCCATCACTTCCTCATAGAACTTTACCCAATGATTCATTCTCCCTAATTCCACATTTCCTACCATGTGATCCACGAATTTCAATCCTACAGATTCAGGATTGTAACGAGTTTCCCATTTTTTGAAACCGGGTAAGAAAACACCATTATAGTCCTTACGCTCTACAAAAATATGTACCACCTCACCATAAGAATAGATACCAGAACGAACTATTTTTCCATCTGCATCTTCTACTGTTAGAGGTTCCATGTAAGAAGTAGCTCCTCTTTTCATGGCTTCATTATAAGCATAAGTCGCATCATCTACCCAAAGAGCATTTACTTTTACGCCATCTCCATGCTTGTCAATGTGCTTTCCTATTTCAGAACCACTATGAAGTGGAGAAGTCAACACCAAACGGATTTTATCTTGTGCGATAACATAAGATTCTGTCGCTCTATTACCAGTTTCTAAACCAGAATAAGCCAAAGATTGATATCCAAATGCTGCTTTGTAATAATGAGCTGCTTGCTTGGCATTACTTACATATAACTCTATGTAATCTGTACCATTGATAGGCATAAAATCCTTTGCGTCTGCATGAATTTTAGGAGAAGTGGAAGTTAATGACATATTAGATATTTTAAATTTGATTGCTATAATAATAGTTGCTATGACAAATATATTGATTTTTTATGAAAAATCAATGAATGAAGTAATGAAACGATGATTTTTTTAAAGTGTTAATCCTAAAAACCTCAAGGTTTTCATATTTAGATTACCTTCTGGTAATCCATTTTTCTTTTGTAAATCCATTAGGGCAGCTTTGGTTTCGTCATTCATAATGTTGTTGACTTCGAGATTATAACCTTTTTTATTGAGGGCTTCTTGGATTTTACTAACAGACAGACCACTAGCATGACGAGCAACAGCCTCGTTTAAATTAGAATAATATCCAGCTTCGTAATAATATTGATTTTCTTTTAATTCTTTAGGCTTCTTTTTTACATATTCTTTGCTAACATAAGATTCCTTTACTACCTTTTTTTGTTCAATAGTAAATGCTATTTTTTCTAATTCAGCAAAAGAATAGGTTTTGTATCTACTAGGAACTTCCACAAGACAAAAAACAAAACCTTGACGTGGATATTTGACTTTATTATATGAGTGCATTTTTGATAATAAATCGCCTTTATTTAAATATTTACTACAGCCAACACTAACCACTATTCTAGTAAAAGAATCTTTAGAAAGCTGTTTTAATATATCCTTTTTTAATAGAACAGTCCTTTCTGTCTTAAAAACAGGAGAATGATATTCTAAAATAAAAGCAGTTTGATATGCTCCTCTTAAAGTATCAATAGTGATTTCAGAAAGGTAACATTTTCCAAGTTTGTTATTGAATTCTTTTGTAATATTGACTTCCTTATAAATATTACAATTAGAAAAACAGATAATTAAAGATGAAGTTAAAAAGATGTAGAATAGTTGTTTTAAAGTCATGGTAATCATTATTTTATAAACCTATTAAGTTTAAAGCAAAATAAGCATTTTCTAAGATATTGATAAAAAATGAGTAATTTGAGAACAACTATCATTATCAATAAATTACAATATAAATTATGCAATATACAAGCTTAAACCTTAACGAAATAAGAGAACTAACCAAACAATACAATATAGATGAAATCCTTTCTTTCAATATTTTAAGTGGAGGTTCAGAAAATACAAATTATTTGATTGCATCAAATACTGAAAAATATGTATTGACTATTTGCGAACAAAAAACTACAACAGAAGCCATTAATTTATGTCGATTATTAGGACATTTAATTATAAATTATTTTTCAACATCTAAAGTCATTCCAACGAAAAAAAATGAATTTATAACTACTTATCATAATAAACCGATCATTCTAAAAACCTTTCTAGAAGGAGAAGTAATAAAGGATTTATCAAATGATTTAATAGAGTTAATTGGAATTCAATTAGGTAAACTACATAAAATAAAAGCACCAGATTATCTACCTAAAAAACTAAGTTATGGAATAGAATCTTTCAAGGAAATAGCCATCTATGATGAGGATTCTTTATTCCATAAATGGCTCTTGAAAATACAAAATCAAGTAATGCCATATATGACAGAATCTATTCCGAAAACACTAATTCATAGTGATATTTTTTATAATAATGTAATTATTGGAAATGATAGAAAAACTGTGGTTATCATGGATTTTGAAGAAGCAGCTTATTATTATAGGATTTATGATATTGGGATGGCTATTATAGGTTTATGTAGTGAGAACGAATCCATTAATATCAATAAAGTAGCTAGTTTATTAAAAGGATATATTCAAGAAATTGACTTAACATATTTAGAACAAAATGCCTTACAAACATTTACAGTATATGCAGCAGCAAGTATGAGTTTTTGGAGACACAAGAATTTTAATTATACCAAACCTACACCAAAAATGAAAAACCATTATTTGGAATTAAAAAACATAGCTGATTATATAAATAATTTACCTCAAGACTGTTTTGTGAAATTGCTAAAGAATTAATTAATCAGTTTCTTCTTCAAAATTCGAAAATACCTGATTCATAATTCTCAAAAAATCATCATAATCCTGATCGTTCAGATTTTCCCATCCTTGTTTTCTCAAAGTTTCTACTACAGGAAATGTCTTTTCATATAATACTTTTCCCTCTGTAGTAATAAAAATGAGATGCTTTCTTCTATCTAGTTTAGAAGGCATTCTTTTAGTATATCCTTTTTTACATAGTAAATCGATGATTCTAGAAACTGTAGGAGCATTTTTGAAACTATCACTCGCCAATTCATTTTGAGATAATCCATCATTTTCATACAGGCTATCTAATATTACCCACTGCTCAGTAGTAATATCCACACCTATCTTTTTGAAGGCACGAGTATAATTATGTCTAATGATTTTGATGGTTCTATCTATGTAAGCACCAAAATTTTTAGTAGATTGCTTTTTTGCCATATTACAAAAGTAAGAAATGAGAACAATATTAAACCAAAATTTTCCTTTCTTAGCAGAATCAGACATTGATTTACTTTTAGAAATAGGAACACATTGTACCTTGAAGAACAAGGAAACGATCCATTCGTTGCATGGAAAAACTACTCCCTTATATTTCATTATAAAAGGAATGGTAAGGGGCTATATCATTGAAGAAAATGGAGAAGAACGAACCTTATTCATCAGACCTACTCATACTTTTTTTGCTTCTCCAGAAATATTGAAAAAAGAAAAGAAAACCAAATTTACATTTGAAGCTATTAACGAAACAGAATTATTAGAAATTCCTTTTGCTCAATTTGATAAATTAGTGAATACTAATTTATCTTTTGC
>JBNMOV010000524.1:0-3395 GCA_051275765.1 Maribacter sp.
CCCTTGCCGTAAGCTACATTTCCCAGATTATTATTTACTTCCCCAATCAATCTATCGTCTCCAATTGCTTCCACAAGTATTTTAGCTTCTTTCGATAATTGTTCACTTTTTTCCTGGTCTCCTGTTGCACCGTATGCATTACTTGTTAAAGCCAAGGCATTGGCGTAGTTGTATTTGTCCGGATTATTTTTTGTTAATTCCATTGCCTTTTGCCCCAAAAGCAAACTGCTATCTCCATTGGTAACGGCATAGGCTTGCATTAAAGCAAATATTGAATCCATTTGACTATCCGAAGCCTGGTCAATTATCATTGCGGTATTAAAATTCAATAAATTCGGTTCTGTATTAAATGTGGCGACTTCTTGTCCTAGAATAATATTCGTAAAAAAGAAAAATGAGGTAATAAAACTAAGTAATCTTGGAAGTAAATTTTTCATATTGGTTGGTGGTATAAAAAAGAAGCAAGTCCTTTTCGTAAAGTAACAAAATCCTATGTGTATTGTACTATTTATGAACACTTACTTATATAATAATAATGAACCATCCCTTAATAAAAAAGAAGGAATTAAACCAAGACTTTAGTGGGTTCAACTAAAAACCTCGGTTTAAAATCCTTAAATGAATTTATTTTCCAATTTGGTTAGCTGTTCTTTTCTATTAGAATTACCTAATTACACTATGTTTCTTTTTTGGCTAGTGACTAGGGAAAGATACACCTGTGTTGTTTGTGGCTATAGTCCAACTCTTGACTTCTGTTCCATCCATTCGTTTTAATGTGAAGGTTTGCAATGTTGTATAAACAGCATAAGATGTATTTGCTATAAGGCTGTATTCATATGTTTCTGCTACTTCTGAAGTTTTTGAAAGAGAAGAAGAAAAAGAAGAAGTCATTGAAAAACTGGCTGTTGCAGATCCTCCCCAACTATCTCCTCCTGCCGTCGCTGATACGCCAATAGTATACTCAAAAGATTGTTGAACTGATTTTGTCCAAGAACTAGCGTGTGTTATTGAATGTTTAATTGGAGTTGTATTGTGTTCATTATACTTGTAGTTATTATTTTCTACTACATACGTTACTGAACGTTCCAAATAATACCAAGGAGACTTGGATGTTTGTTGTGAAGAAGATAATTTAGAATCTTTGATAAAGAAAAAAGGAATCCAATTTCTTTCAATTATACCTGCCGTCTTATTAAGTGGTTTTGCATGAGAAGTCATTTCTGGAGGAAAAGGCTCTTGTTTTTTCATTGATCGTACTGCTGGTGTGCCTATGGATTTTCCATCATCTATTTTCCAAAGACCGCCTTTACCACTAGTTGAAGCAAGAGGCCAAACATTTACATTGCCAGACTGTAGCTCTTTATTTGATTCAAAACTTGCTTGAACCATACCATGTCCAGTTTTTACGTTTATTATTCTAGTGCCACCAGAAACATATTTTAATTCCCATATATAGCCTGTTTCACCTTTCGCTATTTGTTGAAAAGGCCAGGTACTTACATTACTACTAGTTCCAAAACCGTCTTGTACTAATACAGATCCACTATTCATATTTACAATTATGTATTTATTCCTACCATTAACGGGATATAGCCACCATCTTCCACCATTACTTTTATCTGTATCTGCAGTAGGCCAAGTACCTACATTCCCATTCTTACCATTTAAGCCGAAAGATGCTTGCACCATGCTGGTTTTAGTGGTTACATTGGTAATTTTAACACTTTTAACTGCGTTAAAACTAGTCTGAGAAACTAACAAACTTATAGCATTCTTTTGGGCATTTAAATGTGATGCACAAATTAAAAAAAGGAATGAAATGATTGTGATACTTTTTAATATTTTAATATTCATCTGCTAAGATTTTATGATTTATAAAAAAAAATAATCAAATTGATATTACAAAGGTATGGCTAAGGTGGAGTTGATTAAATAGGGGCAGGACTGGGAATGTATAGGGGTCTAGACCCTAGTTTCGTATAAAACATCAAGACCTGATAGGATTTCTATCAGGTCTTGATGTTTTGGCAAAAGGTATTTATGATATTAATATCATTGAATGATTTACTAAAGCTCCTCCTTCCAGCCCTTATCCTTAATAACCTTAGTATTTGTCCATTGATCATGCCATCCAGTAGGCATGTCTCCTATAAATGATAATGCTTCAAAAGGAATGATTCTGGATATACTTCGTTTGAGTGCTGTATTAAAATTTATAGGTTGATTCTCTAAAGTAACGACTCGTGTGCCAGTAAGTATTTTTCCAAAAGTCTTTCCATTGAAATAATATTCAGAATAGGTATAATAGATAGTTATCGTTATTGCTATAATGAAGTAATTGACTAGAAAATTATCATTACTAATCATGTAATTATTCCCTGGTATTCTATTAATAAAATCGAGTAATATTGTTGTAAGAGGTATAATCAAGCAAGTATAATCCACTACATAATTGATGAATCTCAAAGCCTTATTCACTGGAGGATAATCAGATTTTTCCTTTGGAATAATATGGTCATCTAGTAGATCATCCATGACAGCAGTTTTTTGATGGTTAAGCATATTATGTCAATTTGAGTCATAAATGTCGCATATAATTCCCAGCATTTGAGCGATTATGTTGTTAAAAATACTCGCTATAGCTAAGGCTATGCCTGCGTTTTTTGCCTAGTACTCACTCAAATGTTTAAGTAAATCCAATGCGACTTTATAAACTTAAATTGGTATAATAAGTGAAACGTATTTAATAAATTGAGCCAGAATGGGCAGTAATTTTTTAGAAGGAAAAAGAACAAGCATAATGGCTCATGTTATTGAATTCGTTTCACTAAGAACAAGATAAAGAAATCTCAGATTTCTTTATCTTGTTCTATAGTCTAATTAACTAATTTTTAGCCAACTAATAAATTCCCAATTGTAATAACCTCAGCAAAAACACCAGCAGCCGTTACCGCAGCACCAGCACCTGGACCAAGAATTACTAAAGGTCTGTCCTTGTATCTTTCTGAAGTAAAGACAATCATATTATCGCTTCCATCTAATGAATAAAATGGATGATTACTATCTACTGCTTGCATTCCAATAGTCGCTTCACCATTTTCTAAAGTAGCAATCACACGTAGTTTTTTACCATCTTTGGCAGCAGTGGCACGTTGTTGTTCAAAATAATCATTCGCCTTCACGAGTTCCTCGAAAAAAGTATCTACACTTGGAGCATTCATACAAGCTTCTGGCAAAATTGGATTGATTTTAATGTCACTACTTTCGAGTGCATAACCAGATTCTCGAGCTAGAATCAAGATCTTTCTTCTGACATCTGCACCACTGAGATCCGTTCTAGGATCAGGTTCTGTATAACCTGCTTTTTTAGCATCATTTACGATGTCTGCAAAGGA
>JBNMOV010000525.1:0-3383 GCA_051275765.1 Maribacter sp.
GTGTCTGACGATTCTAGTATCATTCTTCACAAGTTCAGGACATTTATCTTCAATATCGATCGTATGGACAATGCCATCTATTTTAAAATTCTGCAATAGGTCTGCAAAATATAAGGCACTTCCTCCTTGGTTAGTTCCTATTTCTACAATCATTTCTGGTCGTATTCTAGCTATCATCATTTGGTAGATGACATAGTCAAAAGGATTTTTGAGGGTTGAAATATTATTATATTCTACATTGAAATGACCTTCTAATATTTTAGGTAACTTGAATTCTACTTTTCTTTTATAGCCCATATTCTAATAAACTTTAAATTAAGGTTTTATGATAAGCCCCTGACAAGTGGGCATATGCAATATTTCTACGCCTTTTTCTGCTGCAAATTTAACATGAATATCTTTCTGTGCCTCATGTGCTTTCAAATAACCAAAATCATCCAAAATAATCATGCCTCCGCTTACTATCTTATCCCAAAAATAATGGAGTGCCTCATATTCTGGAATGGCAGCGTTCATATCAATATTCAATAATGCTATTTTTTTACTTTTTACTTGAACCAAGGTATCAGGCACACTTCCTTTGATAATTTTGACATTGAAACCCTTAAATGTCTCCTTGACCTCTTCATGACGGTTTCTATTGTTATCCTCATAATTCAAAATCCGACTTTTCTCCATTTCCTCATCTGAGCTATATCTAGGATCCATTCCTGTGAAGGTATCCAATAGGTAGTAGGTTTTATTCGTAGTATTAAAATCAATATAATGGATGATGGCTCTAGGAAAAATTCCTGTACTTACACCACAATCCACAAAATCTCCTTCTAATGCGGAAGCGTGTTTAGCAGCCCAACAGAGCAGATGTACTCTCCATTCAATATCATTATTTTCTAGTAATAAGCCTTTGTCTGTTTCCTTCGCTAAACGATAGGATTCTTTGAAAAGAGGATCATGGAGAAAATCTGCATTATGATAGGTATATAGCCAGTCTTTAGCATAGGTAACATCTGCTTTCATTAGGAGATGAAATTTATCCTTAATGATGAGTTGCAAGCCAAAAAAAGATAAAAATGTATTAATAATATATCCAATAACCCTTACCATATACTAAAGTTTTTTGATTTTGGTATCATTGAATATAATATCTCCAAAATTCTTATCCCAAACAAAAGGTCCGCCGTTCAGTTGTGGAATAATATCAAAACTAATTGAATTCATCAAGGAGTCGAGAACATTATAAGGAGCTGTTTCTGCTATGGCAATGGATAAGAAATACCTTCCTGGAGCTAAGAAAATATGATTGAGTTCTATTTCGTAATCCCTGTCCTTTTCTGATTGTGAGAATTGGCTATCAATAACTTGGCTACCAATGGCACTTCCCCGTTCATTGTGAATGGTAACGCCAACGAATAATTTTTTAATGAGATTAGTGCTGCTAACTTGTAGCTGAATCTTGATGGCATCGTCTATCGCATATGATTTTTTGGAAAAAGAAACTTGTTTGATCCAACTTCCAGATTGTCGTTCTTTAGTGATGATAATAGAGTCGCTGGATTCATTTGTCCATTTATCATAAGCAGTGATGATTTCTTGGATAGGAGCATCTTTTTTGACTTTTCCTCCTTTTAGCCATATTCCTCTACTGCATAATTGTTGGACAGCTCCCATATCATGACTCACGAAAATTACTGTCCGTCCACTTTTGCTCACTTCGTCCATTTTGCCTAAGCATTTTTTCTGAAATGCAGCATCTCCTACAGCAAGGATTTCATCTATCAATAATATTTCTGGATTCAGGTGGGCAGCGACAGAAAAAGCAAGCCTCAACTGCATTCCACTAGAATAATGTTTTAGTGGCGTATCTAGAAATTGATCCACGCCACTGAAATCCACAATCTCATCAAAAGCCTGCTTTATCTCATGGTTTTTCATGCCAAGTATAGAGCCATTCAGAAAGATGTTTTCTCTACCAGTGAGTTCTGGATGAAAACCAGTTCCTACTTCCAGCAAACTTGCCACTCGACCTCTCATGGTAATTTCGCCTTTACTTGGTGGCGTAATCCTAGATAATATTTTTAATAAAGTAGATTTTCCAGCACCATTTCTACCTATAATTCCTAGACATTCTCCAGCCGCCACATCAAAACTCACATCCTCCAATGCCCAAAATATTTCCTTATTTCCTTTGAGTAATTGCTTTCCCATTCGATATAGAGAATCCCTTAGGCTAAGGTAGCTTTCTTGCTTCCCTCCTATCATATATTGCTTCCCAATATTTTTAACAGCTATTATCGATTCCATAATCTATTGATCAAAATATACCTTGACTACAGGCTATACACATTTTTTACACCAAATCCGCAAAATAAGACTCTGTCTTCCTAAAAAAGTACACTCCTATAATCATAATAAAAATAGAAGAAATACAACTAAGTCCTACTAAATTCCAAGCAGGGGTAATATCAGTAAAACTTGCCCTTGCTAAAATCAAAGCCCCCGTCAAAGGATTCAGTGCTGCTATTTTTTCTAATAGAGGAGAATTTCCTAGTATAGAAACAGGATATATTACAGGACTTACAAACATAAGGAACTGGATAAAGAAAGGAATTACATATCTGAAATCTCTATATTTAATATTCAATGAAGCCAATAATGTTCCTAGTCCACAAGCAGTAAATAAGGTCAGTAAAAAGCCTAATGAATAATAACAAATAAAAGGCAATAGTTGAAAAGTAAAATCATTATAATTAAAATAATAATAAGCAATCATCCCCAAAAAAAGTACAAAACCCATGATGAAATCAAAGCTAGATACTAATAATGCAGAAAAAGGAATTACTAATCTAGGAAAATATACTTTTTTGATGATATTGGCATTGCTCACCATACTATTCGCTGCACCAGACAGACCATTACTAAACATATTCCAAAGTAATAAGCCACTGAAATAAAAAATAGGAGCAGGTATATTATCCGTAGGGACATGTAGAAGCCTAGAAAAAAATACGACAAAAATAGCCATCATAATGAATGGCTGTAATATCGCCCATAAAAAACCTAAGAGTGTTTGTTTGTACTTTACTTTGATGTCTCTCCAAGTAAAAAAATAAAAAAGCTCTCTATATTGCCATAATTCTCTCGCACCTAAGTGGATACGTTTGACAGGTTTGATGGTATATCTTATATTTGTATTATTATCAGACATATAGAGTATTAGAACAACTAGTGGATATTTCGAAAAAAGTGATATTTTTAAATGAATTTTGGTTCTTTGACAAATGTCGTGGAAAGTTGCAGTTGGTCAAACACACTGCAAGGGCAATTGCCTGATTTTCAAGCTCCGCCATGTGAGGTGTTTGTTCACCTCACATCTTTTTTCACGA
>JBNMOV010000526.1:0-3376 GCA_051275765.1 Maribacter sp.
CAGTGAACAGTTATAAGTGAATAATAGCTTCTGGCTTTTGGATGTTTAGATGAAATATTAGTTTTTAATATTACGTCCTAAAACTAGAAGCAGTAAAATACCAAATACTGGTAACTGTTCACTGGTAACTGTTCACTGTATAATTAGATTCTTTCAATTATAGTGGCTATTCCCATTCCACCTCCTACACACATTGTGACCAATCCAGTAGATAAGTCTCTTCTTTCCAATTCATCCAAAAGTGTTCCAAGTAACATCGTTCCTGTAGCTCCTAGAGGATGTCCAAGTGCAATAGCACCTCCATTGACATTGAGCTGGTCATTGTCAATTTTTAAATCTCTTTGGAATTTGAGTACTGGTGCAGCAAATGCTTCGTTCATTTCCCAAAGGTCTATATCAGAAGCGTTCATTTTTGCATATTCCAATGCTTTAAGTGAAGCTGGTCCAGGACCAGTAAGCATGATAGTTGGTTCTACGCTTACTGTTACTGCGGATAGAATTCGTGCTCTTGGTTTTAATCCTAGTTTTTTTCCTTTCTCTTTCGTTCCTAAGAGAACAAGAGATGCTCCATCTACTATTCCAGAAGAATTTCCTGCGGTATGTAAATGTTTTAGGTGATCCAAAAAAGGATATTTGCCATATCCTACAGCATCATAACCCATTCTACCTATTTTCTCAAATGCAGGGTGGAGTTTGGCTAAGCCTTCTAAGCTGCTATTTTCTCTGATGTATTCATCTTTAGAAAGAATGAGTAATCCATTTTGGTCATATACAGGTATGATAGATTTGTCAAAGTATCCATTGGATTGAGCATAGAAAGCTCTTTTTTGTGATTGCAGTGCATATTCATCTAATTCCTCTCGAGAGAAACCTTCTATAGAGGCAATTAAATCAGCACTGACTCCTTGAGGAATATGTCCAGTTTTTACGACTACATCTGGATCGTTGATCAATGCTCCTCCATCACTTCCCATTGGTACTCGACTCATGCTTTCTACTCCACCAGCCACAACAAGGTTTCCCCATCCTGCACGGATTTTCATGGCTGCCATATTAATGGATTCCAAACCTGAAGCACAGAAACGATTGATCTGCATTCCTGGAACAGATTGATCCCAGTCAGAATAGAGTAGGGCAGCTTTGGCTATATTAGCTCCTTGATCTGCAATAGGAGTCACACAACCTACAAAAAGATCATTGACATTTTTCGTGTCTAATTGATTTCTTTGCTGTATAGCGTTGAGTGTAGTTTGTAAGAGTTGGATGGGTTTGACTTCATGGAAAGAACCTGATGGTTTTCCTTTTCCTCTTGGAGTCCTAACTGCATCAAAAATTATGGCATCAATCATAAGAAGCTGCTTTAATTTAACACTTTGAATCTGTTATGCCTAATTTTCTTGCTGCTTCTCATTCCAAAAATGCTCACTACGCTATGGCGTAGCTCCGCTTTTTGTGCCTCAATCAGCTAGGTGAAACGTATTTAATAAATTGAGCCAGAATGGGTAGTAATTTTTTCTTCTAAAAAACACAAAAAATCGTTGTATAGCCGTAGCTACGGAACTATTTTTTGTGTTTTTTAGAAGGAAAAAGAACAAGCATAATGGCTCAGGTTATTGAATTCGTTTCACTAAAAATGAACTATAACAATTCTTAAAAGCTAAATTAAAATAGCTACTAAGAACTTATTCGTAGATTTGGCTGCGAAGTTAAGGAATTTCAGTAGATGACTAGATATTTAGATATATAGATTTTGATATATAATACGCTTTTGACTAATTGACCTCGTATCCGACTATTTCTGATGCACGACTCAATGAATTATGATCTCATTGGAAATACAAAATTCATTTCACTATAAGGTTAACTTTTAAAATCAGATAGGTTTATGGATTGGTATAAAAACTAAAAATCCCGAATTTTCAGAGCATGAAAATTCGGGATAATCTATATAACTAATATCTTACTTTTTATTTAGAAAGCACAATCCGTTTTGTCGAATGTTGTTCGTCATTCAACACTTCTATGAAATATGTACCATTAGGTAAATGGCTCAAATCAATTGTTTGATAGCTATTATAACTCACTTTTTGCTGCATGAGTATTTTTCCAACAGTATCATATACCTTATATTCATTGATACTGTTTTCCGCAAAATCCATTTGTATCAAACCTGTGGTAGGATTTGGAGATATTTGAAATAAGTTATCATCACTTTCCTTCAGACTGGTGCTTTTATTTATTTTAAAAGTAACCAAGTCACCATGAGAAGCAAAACCTAGGCCTTGTCCATAATTGTCGATACTAGCAATGCCTGTTGCTTCAACATTTAAAGGAAGCTCGTTATCTATAGGGTTTCGATTGATAATGATGTCTCCAATAATTGTAAAGTTAACTCTAGCGATTCTTCCAAAACCAGAAATAGGCGTTTGGCTTATCCTACTAAATGCTAGGTCGAACATACCATTTTCTGTCTCCTTTGTTATGCTCAGTATATTTTCAGGATCAGAGAAGAAGGATTCTGAATCATATTCTATATTGATACTTCCCGGATCGATGAGATCATCAGAAAAATCAAGCGAAAATGCAATAGCATATAAATCACTGATGGGATTGTCTGATGTACCTAAGATAATATCCATATAGACTTCCATCTCTCCTGGATTAATTTCGTTGATAACGATAGAGTCATCATCGAAATTAAGGAGTATTGTTGGAGCGTATGGACTTGGATTAGGGGTTGAGGGGTAAGAATAATCATTGTTGTAATTAGAAAGGATAGGCTCTAAGTCTAGGTGACTGATGGTACCGTCTCCATTACAATCTGTATGTTTTAAATTGCCATTAATACAATTTAATGCCCAATCTTGTGCTGGTTGCGCTATCCATTCAGTAGAAGCTCCAATTCTTTCTGGACCTAAATCGCCATAGTGCATTCCTATGGGAAATAAATCATAAATATTGGCAGATCCATCTAAATTAGTGTCTCCAGGATATACGCAATTATCAAGCTCGCAATTATCATCGTTTTCATTAACGATGGTAATATACTGGCATAGCATATTTGTGCAATTATCGTTTGTAGTGATGAATAGAGAAGCAGCATAATAGCCAGAGGCTGAATAGGAATGTGAAATAATTTGACCATAACCCTGTTGTCCATCTCCAAAGTCCCAATAATATGTAGCGTTTTCGCCAGGTGAATCGGCTAAGAAATCTACAGTACCTTGATTATTGCCATTGTCGTATGCAAAGACTGCTTCACAGGCATGCATCTCACTGTAAAATAGTAAGATAGACATGGTGAAAAAATATATAATATACGTATGGAATCTTATCATTGGCTGGCTCTTTTTGTGAAATTATACTATCACACTAC
>JBNMOV010000527.1:0-3364 GCA_051275765.1 Maribacter sp.
TAATAGACAGGCAAAGTATTTATGAATTTATTGATGTACAACAAAAAATAATATCGTAGTCTATAGTACTTCAAATTGTTATGAAAAATACATATTTAGATTTAATAGAACAGACATTTGATTTTCCCCAGGAAGGATTTTCATTGGAAGATACTAATCTCATTTTCAATGGAATAGATTTATCTGAAATTATAAAGACCTATGGTACGCCACTTAGGTTTACTTATCTTCCTAGTATTAGTTCTCAAATTAATAAGGCGAAAGAATTATTTAATACTGCATTTTTAATTAATAATTATACAGGGAAATATCATTATTGCTACTGTACTAAAAGTTCTCATTTTAAATTTATCTTAGATGAGGTTATTAAAAATAATATTCATTTAGAAACTTCCTCTGCTTTTGATATGGATATTATTAATCAATTAATATCTAATGGGAAAATTAATAAAAAAAATAAAATCATTTGTAATGGTTTTAAATCTAAGGTTTATATTGATAAAATAATTCAATTAATTAATAATAAGGATATTATTATTGTTCCTGTTTTGGATAATTTAGATGAACTGGATTATTATCTAAAAGAAATTAAAAAAGATAAATTTGATATAGGATTAAGAGTTGCCACAGATGAAGAACCTAATTTTCAATTTTATACTTCTCGTCTAGGAATTAGTCATTCCAAAGTAATTTCTTTTTACAAAGAAAAAATACAAAATAATGAACAGGTACAATTAAGAATGCTCCATTTTTTTGTAGATACAGGAATTAAGGATAGTATCTATTATTGGAATGAATTCAAAAAATGTATGAAACTATATGGCGAGTTGAAAAATATATGCCCTACTTTAAAAGCTATCAATATAGGAGGAGGATTGCCTATTCAAAACTCACTAGGATTTGATTATGATTATCAGTATATGATCAATGAAATCGTATCAAATATAAAATCTTCCTGTGAACAAGATGGAATTCCGATGCCAGATATTTATACAGAATTTGGAACATTTACAGTAGGGGCGAGTGGTGCACATATTTTTTCTGTCTTAGGTCAGAAATCCCAAAACGATGCAGAGCTTTGGTATATGATCGATAATTCTTTAATGAATACATTACCAGATACATGGGGTATAGATAAGCGATTTGTCATTTTACCAATTAACAAATGGAAACATGAATATGCGAGAGTGAATGTAGGTGGAATGACTTGTGATAATTCTGACTATTATAATTCAGAAGCACACATCAATCAATTGTATCTACCTAAGTATGAACAACATAAAGAAGCCCCTCTTTATATTGGCTTTTTTAATACTGGTGCATATCAAGAAAATATAAGTGGATATGGAGGAATCAAACATTGTCTGATTCCTTCTCCAAAACATATATTAATAGATAAAGATGAAAATGGAAATATCAAACATTGGCTACATCAAAAAGAGCAGACCTCTGAAGATATGCTTAGAATTTTAGGTTATTAATTTCTAGCATCTTTACCCCAATCTAATTTATTCCTCATCGTCCAAAGAAATTCTCGATCTGGAAACTTAATTAAATCAATCGTAAAATTAGCAACTCTGATAGCGAAGTTATAATTAGATGTAACAGTAGCAAAACGATTATCTAGTGTACAAAGGAAATTGTCACTTCGACCTTCCACTTCAAATGAAATCACAGATTTATCTGAAATCACAATTGGACGAACATTCAGATTATGTGGAGCAACTGGTGTCACAACAAAATTACCAGAATTAGGAAAAACGATAGGACCACCACAACTCAATGAATAACCAGTAGAGCCAGTAGGCGTAGCTACGATAATTCCATCAGCCCAATAAGAGTTTAAAAACTCTCCATCTATATAAGTATGGATCGTAATCATGGATGAAGTATCTCGCTTGAGAATAGTGAAATCATTCAAGGCGAAATTAGCTCCATCAAAAATATCATCTGGATCAGAATCTAAGTGGAGGAGCTTTCTTTTATCTAAGCTATAATTTTTCTTGCCTAGATTACTTATACATTCTTTAATATATTCTTTATTTACACTTGCTAAGAAACCAAGCCTTCCTAAATTGATTCCAACTATAGGTACATCAAAATCTTGAATCAGCATAGAGGCATGAAGAATCGTACCATCTCCACCAAGGGTAATAAAGAAATCAATATCCCTAACCTTAAAATCCAGATGGTTATCAAATTTACCAACAGGGCGAGGTAAGTTGATTTTCTTATTGACCTCTTCTAAAAAAGGAGTATATACAAATGCTGTAACATTGAAATGATTCAATACATTAAAAAGATGTTGGACATACATAATATCCTTATCTTTTAGTGTGCGACTATATACGACTACTTGCATTTAGAAAAATAATTTGTACTGTAAATATACTCCTTTTTCCCCGAGGCGATTCACACTATATTCTACTCGAATAACTTTATCAATATATATCACAAAATCTAAACCTACTCCACCTCCCCAAAGTAATTCATTACTCAATGGATTATCTGTAGAATAATATGGATCATTGACATATCCTATATCAGAACTCATCGTGAGATATATTCTGAAGGGCATCACTCGAAAAGATTTGATAGGCATCGATTTTTTCCAATTAATATTTTTGTTCAATATCTCATATCGAATAGAACTTTTTAAATAAGCATAGTCCATTCCATCTACAACATAATATTCATAGCCTCTGATAAAATCCTCTTCATAGCCTAATGCCTTATTATTATAGTAAGGCATCTTTTGTCTTTGTAATTGAGTTTGTCCTTTGGCAAGTAGAGCTATGCTATATTTCTTCTTTTTATCTAATAGGAAGTAGGAACTTATAGTAGCCCTAGTTGCCAATGCATTTCTATCCTTAAAAATTCCAAAACCTTCTTTCTCAATTTCTCCTTCTACAAAATAACCTTTCAATGGATATGCCTTATTATCTCTCTTATCTAATTGATAAGTATAAGCCAATGAAAAATATTGTTGTTCCTCTTTTCCATCTAGGAAAAAATCAGGATTAAAAATAGCAATTGAATCTTTGATGGTTCTACGATAATAGGTTGCTTCTACTTTATGTGTTTGATAAAGCTCTGGTCTGTATGTCGTTCCAAATCCGAATCTATATCGATGAAATAAAAAGCGATTCTCATCTCGATAAAATTCAAGATCATTCTCTTTGGTCGTTAAGCCTATTTCCTTATTTCTCGTAAATAAAAAATTTGTAGTGATACCTACTGTCTTTGCCTTATTTATAAAAGGCATAGAATATTCTAATTCATATTTTTGAGTATAGCCCAGTTGTATCACACCCTTCAATATATCTCTACGACCACTTAGATTATTATAATATAATCTCACTCC
>JBNMOV010000528.1:0-3321 GCA_051275765.1 Maribacter sp.
GTTTGAGCCGTAATCATGGTAATGGAAGTAAATCCTTTTATCATAGTATGTTGAGTGCGGCTATTGTGAATCCCTATCAATCGGAAGTATTCATTGCGGACAATGAGCCTATCATCAAGTAGGATGGTGCTGTAAAAAATGACTGTGAGCGTAATGCAGCCAAGCGTTTATTTGAAAAATTAGACAGTATATTTAATTCTGAACCAATTATTTACGTATTGGACGCCTTGTATTCCTGTGCACCAATTTTGAAACTTATCAGCACTAATCCTAATTGGAAATACGTTGCCAATATTACAGAAAAAGGACATAAATATCTGTTTAAACAGTTCAATGAACTTAATGGAAAAGGCAGGTGGAATGGAAAGATTTCAGAAAAAAAAGAGACCGATATAGAGTAGGTTTTGTTAACGGTTTGGCACTCAATAAATCTAATCCGAAAGTGACGGTCAATATGATTTATTGTCGGTTCAAACCGGAAGGGAAACCTGAAAAAGTTTTTAGTTGGATTACCAATATACCACTAACGAAATCGAATATTAAAACAATGATAGATATCGGATGCAGCAGATGGAAAATAGAAAATGAGGTATTTAATACGCTCAAAAATCAGGAGTACAATTCCGAACACAATTATGGGCATCGTAAAGAAAATTTATCTACAAATTTCGCTTTCCTAATGATGTTAACTTTTACCATAGATCAAATTCAACAACGTTGTAACAGATATTTTAAATCCCTCCATAAAGGATTGGTTACTAGAATTAAAATATGGGATGCTACCCGTTCTGTATTTAAAATAATTCGCTGTGAAAGCATGACTCAATTGCAAGCTAAAATACTGGAAATGTATCAGATACGATTAATTTAAATTACTTTGAGAATTGCTGATCTTATGGTTATTACTTTGGTCTTGTAGCAAGTCATAGTCCATATCCATGTTCAATCGAGTACAACCCAATACAAAAATTTCCCACAAGCTCATCCCTAAACGACCTGTTTCTTTTTTGTTTTTTAAAATACTCTTTTCCAATATGTCAAATATCTCTTCGTTTAGTTTTGGCGTAACAAAAACCTATTGTAAACCTACTAAAAGTGCAGATAATTGATGACGACTTTTTATGTCTATCTTTACATCAGAGATGGCTGTACCATCTAATGAATTTTGTGACTCAAAGCGTTTTCTCATAGTGAATAAGTCTGAATATTGTATTATCTTTTTATACATGTGATTATCTATCAGACAACAACACATCTATTATTACACAATATACGAATTATTCATTAGCTTTAAAAATAAGAATAAACCTTAATTGGCTGATAATCAAATACTTAAATGCAAAAAAAACTTTCCTACCAAACACTATCTACTAGCTAATGCAGGAGATTCTTGTACAGCAACAGCTAGTAAATAATTTTTTCTTCTAAAAAACCAAATGAATACCCCAATAAACGGAGTGAGTTTTATTGTAAAAAAGAAGGACTAGAAACAAAAGAGTTTCTAGTCCTTCTTTTTTACATACGTTCTATCTAAAGCATATTCAATTTACTCATCAATAAGGCTTTATTAGCTCGACTAATAGGGATAACCTTTTTTTCAATGACTAGACTATTATCTTCGATGTCTTTTATTTTACCTAAATTGATAATATAAGAGCGATGTACTTTTATGAAGTGAAGATTATTGAGTTTTTCGCTCATTCCCTTCAGTGTTCCGTGGATGATGTGATTGCCTTTTGTAGTAGCTAAACGAATATAATCGCCTACATTTTCAAAGTATAAAATATCGTCTTGGTGTACTCTGCATAGTTTTCCATTCTCTCTGATGTAAAATTCTTTACTGGCAGGTTTTTGTTGTTCTTGGCTTTGTTCTTCGTTTAAGAATATTCTATATGCCTTATTGACTGCTTGTAAAAATCTAGGGAAAGTGGCTGGTTTTTCAAGAAAATCAGTAACCTGATATTCGAACCCTTCAAAAGCGTATTCTCTTCTAGAAGTAAAAAATATAATCTGTGGCAGTACTGCTGCTAATTCTAGGAATTCGATACCAGATACTCCTGGCATTTCCATATCCAAAAAAATAAGATCTGGCTGATGTTCTTGTAACGCTTCTAGTCCTTCCTTTCCGTTTTCGCAAAGTTGTAATACATTAAGAAACCCTACTTTCTTACATAAGTGGTTCAATGATTTCCTTGCCATTAAGTCGTCATCTACGGCTATACAATTCATCTGTTTCATATCTATATCTTAAGCTTGTGATTTAGCTTGGCTAAATCTTTTAGCGGTTTGTTCTATTATAGGTAATACCTGATTGAATTCTTGTTTGATTTCTTCGTGAAGGATTAATATTTGTTGTTCATCCTTTTCAGTTGCTGCTGCTTCTAAAGATAAGATCTTATCTTTTAATAGCAATAAGCCTGCCATAGAGAAATTTGGTGTTAATTTATGTGCAATATCTTTTACTTTATTGAAATCTTTTTGTTCGATAAAAGATTGGATTTTTTCAAAATCCAACTTCGCATGTTCGATAAAGATATTAAACATTTCCGCAGCATATTCATAATCATCGCCATATAATGATTCTATATGCTTAGCGTCCAAGGGACTAGGTATGATTATTTTATTTATAGTTGTTGCTTTTTCCTCTAGTGAAATGGGTTCAAGGTATGTATTTAGAATAGTCAGTAAATCTCTAGGCGTAAATGGTTTTCCTAAGAAATCCGTCATTCCTATTTTTAATGCTTTCTTTTTTTCATTAATAAAAGCTAATGCAGAAAGTGCAATGATAGGAGTATCCTGATTAGGGTTTTCAATTTTCCTTAAAGCATTGGTCGTATCATAGCCATTCATGCTAGGCATAGATATATCCATAAAAATCAAATCATATGGTTTGGTGAAAGCTAATTCCAATGCCATCAATCCATCAATCGCAAATTCAAAATTCAAACCCCATTTTTTTAATAAGGAGGAAATGTATTTTTGATTCATATAATTATCCTCCACCACTAATAATTCTACCTTCTTAAAGTGAGTAGATAGTGACTGTTCGTTCTCTTTAGAAGAACCAAAAACTATTTTTCCAGATTTTTGATACGTCAAATTAAAAGTAAAAGTAGTCCGTTGATTGATGGCACTTTTCACCGTGATATTTCCGCCTTGTATCTCGACTAGCTTCTTCGTAATCGCGAGTCCTAAACCTGTACCATCAAATTTTTGCTGAGCGCTTTTATTATCATCTATTTGCTTAAAGTTCTCAAAGATTAATTTTTGTTTAGCCTTGGGGATACCTATTCCCGTATCAAAAACTTGAAATTCTAGATC
>JBNMOV010000529.1:0-3320 GCA_051275765.1 Maribacter sp.
AACATTTAATTTTTGGTATTTGTGTAATTGTTTTTTGTTTTATATCTTTAAAAAGAGAGTTAGAATGAACAAAGCAACATCGTTCAAAAACACGGGGAACTTTTGATTTTAAATTTTGAGCATCCTATTTATCTTATCCTCTAATACTTCAGTTACTTTGGCTTGGATCTCTTCTCCATCCTGCATGAAGATGATGTCTTGAGAGAATAATGGAGTAATGAATATCATAAGAAGAACTAAAAATGTAAATTTCATGGATTAAGTTGTTTTAGGGATTGCTTAATCCCTTACTTTCAGCGTTTGTTTAGAATGGGCTTTTAGCCCAAAGTGTTAAATTTAAACAAACTCATATTACAATTATAACATAATTCATTCATAAAATCAAAATCCAACTCTTATGGTATTTTATTCTAAATATCCATATCTTAACAGCCAACTAATGAACTAAAGTAATGGAGAAAAGACCAAGATTTGCACAACTATGTCTATTTTATTGGGATGATAGAATATTAGTATTCGAAGGAAAGGATGAACACAAAGGAGAAACTTTTTATCGATGTATGGGAGGAGGCTTAGAATATGGAGAACATCTAGAAGCAGGATTGAGAAGGGAAATTATGGAAAAACTGGGCAAGGGAATAGAACATATCTATCCTTTAGGTTTGGCTAATTGTGTATATCAATGGGAAGGAGGTATAAGACATCGGATTTTTTTAGTGTATGATGCACGAATCAGAGATACTTCTTTTTATACCAAAGACAAATTTGAAATAGAGGACGAAGGAGAGACCTTGACTTTGCAATGGAAAAAATTAGATGATTTTGAAAATGGGGATATCCTATATCCTACGGGATTACTAGCATTCATAGAAAGGTTCAGAAAACATAAAGATAGGCTGAATTGGATTATGGAAGATTAACATTACCTGTTAAATTTATACGAAAACACTCATCACTTGAGCATCATACTAGTATCTTTTGTAAATTGGCTGCTAATTTGATAATTCTTTTACATACAAATGCAGTCTAGCGTCTAGTAATCTAGCATCTAGCATCTAGCATCTAAGAAAATACTATAAAAAATTATTATGATAAGGTTATTAACTGTTGTTTTTCTGATGATATCTACTATGGCTTTCGCCAATGGGGGAGAAGAGGTGATTCCTAAAACTGCCAAGATTTCTGGTCTTGTTAAGAGTTTGACAGATAAGGAAATCAATATCATGGAATACGGGAATCCGTTCAACTTTGATGCAGAGAATAAGGTAAAGATCGATGCAAAAGGTAATTTCGAGATTGAACTGGAATTGAAGGAAGGACAATATTATTATGTCATTTATAAGCGTCAGTCTCAATTGATTTACCTGAATCCAGGAGATGATTTGGAAATGGTCTTTGATGGTAGAAAAATAAATACCACTGTAACATACATAGGTTCTGCTAAGGAAGCCAACGATTTTCTAAAGGAAAGAGTAGGAATGGATAAGATTTCTCAGCAGATGGTTAATCATGAAGGGGTTAAATATGGCTTGTATCAGTTGGATTGGGATGCATATAAAAAAGTGATAGATGAGAATAAGGCTGTCATGCAAACGGCATTAGATAAATTCAAAAAAGGTAAAACAAAAAAAGGGAGTATGGCTCGTTTCATCAAATTGGAACAAGCGAATATAGATGGTACATGGGGATTCTTTTCTATGCAATACCCTGCACATCACGCCCATTTTACTAAAAAAGCTCCTGTGGATGTTTGGGCTGGTTTGGATTATACAGCGATAGAAAAAGACTTGCTGAAAGATGATGAAAGTTTACTGATGTCAAAATCATATAGAGATTTTCTGAATCAATATATAATGGCATTAACGGAGAGGAAATTGATAGAAAGCAAAACACTAGTTCGTAGTAAGAGTGAATTTATCAATCGTACTTATCAGAATGCAGACAATGTATTTGAATGGAAATGGTTACAGGAATATGTCAAAACAAGATTGCTTTATGAACAAATAGATAAGCATGGCATCACGAATATGGAGAAATCAGTTAATGATTTCAGAACATTACCTATCAAAAGAAACGAATATAAAGTAGCTGTACAAAAATCATGGGACAAATGGGCATTGACAATGTCAGGAGCACAAGCACCAGAAATAGTAGGTACAAATATCGATGGAAAAGAAGTTAAACTCAGCGATTTTAAAGGAAAACTAGTTTATGTGGATGTTTGGGCGACTTGGTGTGGACCTTGTAGAAAAGAGATCCCATTCTTAAAAGCGACAGAAGAAAAGTACCATGGAAAAGATGTTGTCTTCTTAAGTGTATCCATAGATAAGGATAAGAACAAATGGCAGAAAATGGTCGTGGATCAAGCATTAGGTGGTGTTCAAATACATATGCCTGGTGGTTGGGGAGCAGATATTTGCAAGAAATATAACATTACTGGCATTCCTCGTTTTATGTTGATAGACAAAGAAGGAAAAATTATTAATACCAAAACTTTCCGTCCGTCACAGAATATAGGTGAGTTACTGGATAAGCATTTATAAGTCATTTTAATAAAAGAGTTGTTATTAAGGGACGAGAAATAAATAAACGCTACATTCTAACTTGCCTTTTTGTTTGCTAACTCCGTTGAAAATACTCGCCATAGCTACGGCTATGTCTGCGTTTTTCGCCTTATTAGCAAGCAAAAATCCTGCGTTATAAGTGGTATCGTTTATTTATTTCTCATCCCTAAGAATAATGAAGGATATAAAAGTTCATTAACTTTTATATCCTTTTATTTTCAATAATCGTACATTTGATGGTGGAGTTGTAATAAATTCAAAATATCAAATTCAAAACAGCTTCTAAATCAAATGTATTTTGGAAGAGCAGTCGCAGTCAAAACATAGAAACATACCCTTTAATATTCCTTATCGCTCAGATAAGGAAATGACCTATTTGGAAGAAGCTATCCAAAGTAATGCCCTTTCCGGTAATGGCGTATTCACACAAAAATGCCAGCAATACTTCGAGGAAAAATATGGTTTCAAAAAATGTTTCCTGACGCATTCTTGTACAGGAGCATTAGAAATGGCGGCATTACTCCTAGATATTCAATCTGGCGATGAAATCATCATCCCTTCTTATACTTTTGTTACTTCTGCGAGTGCTTTTGTACTCAGAGGGGCGACTATTCGTTTTTGTGATTCCCTAGCAGATAATCCTAATATAGATCCACAAGAAATCCGTCGTTTGATTACGCCAAAAACCAAGGCAGTCGTCATCGTGCATTATGCAGGCATCGCTTGCGATATGGATGCTATTATGGAAATAGTGAA
>JBNMOV010000530.1:0-3310 GCA_051275765.1 Maribacter sp.
GAATTGATAGCAATAAGTTTGAAACCAGTATCATCAGAACCTCTAAGGATATATATTCCTGTGGCTTGATCGTAAGCTATACCATCTATTTGAATACCCGAAAAATAACCTCCTAAAATAGGTGTAGTACTCAAAATTGTAGCATCTCCTGTAGCGATATCTACTTCTGCTAAGTATGAATTCCTATAATGCATTTGCATATAAGAATCGTATAATGACGAATCTACTTCGCTGTATAATCCATAGAGTTTATCTTTTTGGTTATCGTATTCAAAGAAATTAACTATAGAATCTGAGTCATTGATAATAGGAGAACTCAATACCTGTCCAGATAATACGTCTACCGTGTAAAGCCTATAATTAAAACTATTATCCACGCCATGGAAAATATATCGCTTGTTGTTAGAATCAAAGGTAGAAGAACCTACAGATACTCCAGTTACGCCAGGAAGTGTAGCTATGTTTTGACTGCTGCCATCTTGTAAATCGACTGTTACAAGGTATTCCGTATTCGTCGCACTATCATAGGATAAACCATAAGTCATCTCTGTTTCTAAATCAAATTCCAATTCTATTGGATGCGAAGTAGTGCTAGGATTATTTTGTGTATTTTGGTCATTCACATTTACAGAAAATAGCTGATATTCTTGTTGAGTGCTAGTTCCCCAATAAATAAAAGTGCTAGAAGCATGATCGTAAGTAGAAGATCCAGCTGCTACAGTAGAAGAATTATTAATAGTAAAAAGAGGCGAAACTACTCCACTCGTTAAATTTATTTCTACCAGATTCATGGGAGAACTCAATGAATTGCCAGAACTCTGTAATCCATATAGTGTGATATTCTGAGCAGAAAGATTAACAATACTTATACAACAAAAAAGAAGGTAAAATAACGATTTCATTATAAATTATTTTGGATTTTAATCATAAAGTATTAACAGTCAATTAAAAAGATAGTTTAATTTGATGGCTTATTTTTTCTTATAAAAACTGCTTCTTCACTTTTTCAACTGATTGATGTCCATCTGGATCTGTCTGGGTTTTTAGCTGACAAAAATCTTCTGCCCATTCTGATGTTCTTACTCTTAGAGGTGGATTTTTAGCATTGGCTACTTGCAAAATAGATGCAGCAACTTCAGCTCCTGTTTGATAAACACTCAGCTTACTTTCACTAGCTCTCTTTTGACTACCTGCCATATATTTTTGAAAGATTGGAAGATATTCGCCTCTTGCAAGCTGTCCTTCGATCATTGTTTTAGAAACGGCTGACTTCATGAATTCTGTAGAAATTCCACCTGGTTCTATCAATGAAAAATTAACATTAAAAGCAGCAGTAATATAAGATGCTAAACTTTCTGTAAATCCTTCCACAGCAAATTTTGCTCCGCAGTATAATTCATTAAAAGGCTGTCCCACTAATCCTCCTACAGACGTAATATTGATGATATGTCCAGAGCGTTGTTTTCTCATATATGGCAAAACTGCCTTTACACATCTGACTACGCCTAAATAATTCACATCATTTACCCATTGCATTTCGTCTTCACTAGCTTCTTCTAGTGTTTTCGCAAAACCAGCACCAGCATTATTGATTAATATGTCGATTTTACCATCTTTTTTAATAATGCTATCTACTGCAATATGGATAGATGATGAATCCGTTACATCTAGTTGAAGAATATCAATATCTAGCTGTTCTTCTTGGATTATTTTATCCAGAGTAGTCCTCTTTTTTAGGTTTCTCATGCTGGCATATACCTTGTAGCCATTTCTTGCAAATAATAGAGAACTTTCAAATCCTACTCCTGTAGAAGTTCCTGTAATAAGTACGTTGTTTTTCATGATTTGGTTTTTTATACTGAAGATTAAGTGATTTTCGGATTGCCAGAAATTCGTAGCTACTGAAAACCAGACAATTATTACCAGTGATGGTCTGTAAAGCGAATACCGTTAGGTATATTGTTTCAAAGATACGAATAGAAGTTGTTTAAAATAGGATAAAATAACTTCATTATTTATTGATTTTTTTTGAAGATATCAATCAACTCTCGAGTTTTATCAAGATAAAAAATTGGAGAAATATTCTCGCCATAATCCTCATAATCATAAGAATCTACAGAAGCAGAAATAGCAGGTTCTATTTGAGTTCCTTCATGCCATTCATTAAATGATGTAATGCCAATGAAATCAGGTTTTGCATCGACAGCGGATAAAAACATTTCTTCATAATATTGACCTTCTTTTCGTACTTTGGTATTGGCATCATTCCAAGGTCGTATTCTATTATCAATATATCCTGGACCAGCACAAGGAACAAAAGTCAGCTCATTTTCTTTCGCAAAAGAAGACAGTTCTTTCCAATTAGAACTGGTACTTCCATATACAAAACCATCACTAGCAAAATAAGTGTAAAAACCATCAAATTCAGCATTAATGAAAAAATCACCTTCATCTTTATTAACCCACAAACCTATGAAAGTAGCATCAAGTGGCGTATTTCTTACACTTAAATCCCCTTTTGAACTCAGTAATTTTTTCCATTCACTGCTATCTAATTTATAAGAATCATAAACGTAATAGAAAGACTTTTTTTTGAATTTGTATAATGCAGGATGTTCGCCATATTTAGAATTGAGGTATTTCAATTGCTGCCTAAACTCTTCAGCATTTTTATAAAATGGCTCAATATGAAAGACGAGTTTTAAACCAAATTTATCTGCGATATCCAGATAATTGGAAATGAATTTATCTTCATAAGAATCTTTTCCCCACCAAGTAATAGCCACGACGCCAATTCCTGCATCAACTATCCATTTCATATGTTTAGAAATAATGCTAGTATCGTTTGAACTGTACGTTCCTAATTGAGGAAAATAATTTGCTCCAATATTATTGTTTTCTCCAGAAAACCCTCCAGCATTATTCCAAGTAGTATCTGACCAATGTGGAAGAATATCATGTTTCCAATGTACATACTCTCCATTATGTTCAGGATTTCCGTACCAATTATAATAAAAAGTATGCACCTTGTAATTTACTGAATATTCTTTCTTTTCAGTTTTATTGCAAGAAAAAAATACAATGAATGAAAACAGAAAAAGAACGTATTTTAGTATTGGCATTATGATATGTTTTAATATTCTCTAAATATAACTAGTGGACTAACTCATAAGTAAAGGTATGTTAAGTACACTGTAAAGTAAGTAATCTTAAGTTTTGATGGCTTCTTTTGAAATTTGGACATCGTTATTTTTCTCCACCGTAGCTAAGGCTACGCTGTCAAAAAATGCCTCGCCATATTCCAAAATAA
>JBNMOV010000531.1:0-3300 GCA_051275765.1 Maribacter sp.
TGATGGTATTATTAGCTTATATTATGTTTGAAAATAATAGATTTAAGTCAGATAATACGATAATGAGTTACAGCAATAATTTTACGGATAATCAAATAGATACTATTTTTGAAAATCGTTTTACTAAGCATATTAAACATGATTTTTTAGGGAAATATAACGATGGTAGCTTGGGGGCGAAAGTTAATAGTGATATAGAAATTAAATTTAAGAAAATCCAGATCAATAGAAAAGATTACTATTTAGTAGACTATATGTGGAATAGATTTTCAACACACATTAATGGAGTGCGTAATACTGAAAATATAGAGGTTTTATTGGCGATTTTATTTATGAAATACATAAGATAGAAGAAAATGAATTAGTCCAAACTATTGAAGTATGTTATAATTATTTGGAGGGACAGGAAGTAAAACTTCGCCGGACTAGAAATGAAAAAAACTTAGAAGATTATTCAGAAGATTTAATCCAGAGGATGGAAGGTAATACTAAGAATTATGTTTCTCCTATCAATATAAAAGTTGAACATTTTGGTCGTAATGCAGATGAAAAATGTTTGTGTTTCAAAATAACACAAGATGAAAATAAATTAAATTTTGAACGAATAGACGAAACTAACGACACCTTGCAATTTATTCATTTCAATGATTATTATGAATCAATTGTTTCATCAGATGGAGGTGATATTTTAAATGATATCTTAGTAAGATGAAATTGCTGAAATACCATTGAAATGAAATGAATATTTTATAACTATTATAAAGAAAATCAGATTGATATACCTAGCGGTATTCGCTTTACAGATCACCGTTAGTGGCAATTGATTGATTTTCAGTAGCTACAAATCTTCAATCATCCGAAAACCAATTAATCTTCAGTATATCATGAAAAGTAAACTTGATATAGAATTAGATACGATGCTTAAATTTACTAGAAAATGAAATATATATACGTGCTTCTTTTTGCTCTTATTTTGAGCTGTAGCTCAGAATCGAACATTTTTCCAACTATAAAAAATGTATCAGAATTAGATGATACAGATTTCTCTCCGACTTTAGAGAGTCAGTTTGATACGAATAAAAATATAATTTATGGAGCAACTATTCCATATGCTTGGAATGAAATTAAAAACGAAATAGCTGAGCCATTAAAGGATTTTGAAAGTAAGCAGTTAGAAGAAATTCATGAATCACAAAGATTTATAGATGTTTTGAAAGAAGATGAATATGAAACTTCAGTAGAAGTTGATGGAGCATTGATTAAAGCAAGTGCGTATTTCAGGAAATCACTTCCATTCAAAAAACCATTGACTAAGTTTACAGATCATCCATTCTTATTCAATACTGTAAAAGTGGAATCATTTGGATTTTGGGGAGAATCTGAATTGTCTAAAATTAATTATTTCATTGATGAAGATAATTTTTCAATATCGCTATTACCTAAAAATCAAGAACATGAAATTATTTTAATAAGATCAAAAAATAAAGGCTATAATGATTTTAGTGATTATTTCAAACAGTATGAAATAAATACAAAACAGATTAGAAAAGGAAATAAATCATGGAGATATGAATTTGGAGAAGAGGATAAAGTGGAAATTCCAATTATAGAACTGAATCTTGAAAAATCATTTGATGACATTATTGGAAGTAAATTTAAATCTACTAATCTACCATTTGAAGTAGTTGAATTTTATCAACAAAATGCCTTTGTTTTAAATGAAAATGGTGCAAAAGTTAAGAGTTTTGCAATAATAGCTACAAAAGCAGCAGATGGAGCAATGGAAGAAGAACTACCACGACCAAAAATGATGATATTCGATAAATCTTTTGTCGTTTTTTTGAAAAAAAAAGATGCTCCAAATCCTTATTTCGGGGTATATGTGCAAAATGAAGAAATATTGAAACTAGTAGAATAAATTCCTAGTCTTTACTCTTCACATACCGAATACCCAAACTCCCAGACAATTCCAAATCAGAAGTCATCTTCACTCGTTTGGTCACATCGCCATATTGAATAATAAGTGTAGCTGTATTAGGCGGAACATCACCTTCATTCAAAGCATATAAAACTAAGGAATTGATCATGTTTTCTTTCAATATAAACGTAATTTCTTTAGGAGCTTTGGTCAGTCGATGATTTTCTAAAAGCCACCTGTCGTTTACTTTGATAGAAATACTATCGTTATCTTCTCTGGCATAATCAATGACGCTAATCGTGATTTCTTTGGAAGTAGTTTCTATATAATGCTGCTCTCTGGTAGGTCTATTTTCGTAAGAAAGTAAGGGAGTAGAGATTTGCGAAGTATCCACAGCAATGATGTTTGAAGAATCTATTTTTTCCTCTTTCTTTATATCAAAAACAAGAGCAGGATGCCAAGAACTCCCTCGTTTTCCTAAGGTCTGTATAGGTTGAGTCAATTCCCATTGATTCTTATCTGATAAGGTGTAAAGATTGATGTCCGCAGGATGATGATACTCTGTGAAGAAACTCACATAAGACTTATCATTGGCATCGATCGCTATGCCAGCATGACACATTTGGTTTCGGGTTTCTAGTCTTCTTATAGACCAACTATTGCCTAATTTAATACCATAATAAACTCCATCATTATAACAGGAACAAGCCATTTGTGGCTGGTTTTTGGAATCTAATTCTACATCACATCTACAATTTCCTTTCAAAAGATATTGCTCATTCCAAGTCTTGCCATTATCCTTTGACATCCAATAAAAGACAGAATCTGTAGAAATCGTAGAGAGGACATGCAAATTATCTTCCTTATCTATGCGAATATTCATAGAAGGCGATCCAGTATTTCTTTTACTAATAATTTGCCTTTTCCATTTTTTACCTTTCAAAGTAAAAAGGCTCAAAGAATGCAATCGAGTATTCACTTTTTCGTGAGAATGTACGATGATATATGGAGCTCCCTTTTTGTTGATATCCAATGCGATAGAACCTAAATAACGTTTAGGATAACCCTCATTAGTGAGGACTTTTTGTGTTTCCCATTTTCCGTTTTTAATATATGCATATACTGCAAAACAATCGTAATGATAATTCCCTCCAGAAACGGTATAAGAAATATGTGGTTCGCCTTTAGCATCCACAGCTAGTCTAGTACCAACACTTATTGTGCCCATCCAAGGATCTCCTGGGCTAGATCCTTCATGTTTGCCAGTAGTAGGATCATACATTTGTAAATCATATTTATTCATATCATCGACTTCCTTTTTTTGCCATGTTTGTCCATCATCATGACTGGATAGATAGTATATCGCATCATAATTAGAATAG
>JBNMOV010000532.1:0-3300 GCA_051275765.1 Maribacter sp.
CCTTGCCAACAGGTGCTATTATTATGGCAGAAGGACGTAAATTCGTTTTTGTACTCGATAAAGATGCTGCAGAACATGAACACGAAGAAGGCGATGATCACGAAGAACATGAAGATGAATTTGCTTTCAAACGTTTGGAAGTAAAAACTGGTGCAGAACAACTGGGTTATACAGAAGTAATTCCATTGGAAGGAATCATAGAAGGCGATAAAATCGTAACCAAAGGAGCCTATTATTTACAAAGTCACTTGCTGAAAAGCGAAGGTGGAGGTGGACATCATCATTAATTCCAGACACTTATTTATTAACTTCCAATCCATAATCTCAAATCCAGATAATTAAACACCCTCTTTTCATTAGGAAGCTGGAAGAGCGTATGAATTTCATTTTTGAAATCAGCAATGAGTTCTTGTTGTGCTGTTTTATTGATAGCATTCAATAACTTTCTGAGGAATCTAAACAAAGCCTTTTCAGTGGCATAAATAGCTCGTCTTGATTTTAGATATTTAGGTGTAGATAATAAAAGGGATTCCAATAATGTATAATTTCCCAATTCATAATGAATCAATAAATTAAGGATTCTGGAGAAGTGGAAGATTTCTTTTACTACATCTTCCTTAGGATCATTGAGGATGAGATTATTCCATTGGATTGCTTGGTCATAACGATTATTTTGAAAAAGTAAATATGCTACCAGATAATAAAAAGTAACTCTATGATGCTTTTCGATCTTTTTTCCGAATCGATCTAGCCCTGCTTCAATATCAGGAACCCATTTTAGTACTTTTTCAAAATCTTTTTGGCTTAGACTCCAGTTGATGAGTAGCAAATATCGCTGTCTGAAAACTCGTGATTCTATGTCTTTGATAGATTTGAATTCTGGCCGTTCCAAAGTCATCTCTAAGCGTTCAATTCCCTTTTCCAAAATATCGTATTTGCCAATGACTAAACTATCTATCAACATATTATTTAAGGTGGCTAAATATTGCTCTGCATACAATCTCAGGAAGTGAGGGTGAGCTTCTAATAAATCTAAAAAACGACTATTGGTTTCATAGGCTTTTTCTACATTACCTAGCATAAACTGATAAATAGCATTTGCCTGATAAAAATAAAACTTACTCTTAAAATTGGTTGCTAAAGACAGGTCATGAAATTTTGGAGATCGAGTAAGACTTTCGAAGAGTTCTTGTTGTTCTTTATTCTGTATTTTTTGAAAACGGATCTGAAACTGCGTAGCTTTTTGAGCGATATACCAATATTCATTGGTGTTTTTCAGCTGCTCCAAACTGTTCACCTCTACATTAAAAATCTGATAAATAACATCATCATCCTGTTTCTTGAATTGTCGCTGTGAAAGTAATTTTTTTTCAATGCTAGTAAGCATGATTTGTAACTCGAAAAATTCGTACTTCTTGGCTATTTTCTGTCCTTTCCTCAATTTACTAAATGCAGCAGTAAACAAACCTTTTTCTATCAATACATTTGTTGCTGTAATTTTTTCTAATATTTTATCCTCCAATGTTTTTTGACCAAAACGAGCTAGCGACTCAAGTAATAATTCATAGAGGTATCGTTTATTGACAGCGAGATGTTTCAAAAAATTGGCTCCATCATTATCATTTATCAGTTTATTCTCATCGAATGTCTTCTGTGTCAGCAAAGCATCTAGTAAATGGATGTAATCCTTTTCTCCAGAAGCCTGTACCTTAATGTATCTTTTCTCTGATTTGCTAAGTGTATGAACTAAATCATATAAAAATGTTGAAGCCGTTTTCATTGTTATTATTAATAGAAACCTTATTAAATGAGATGTATTTTTAATTATATTTTACATAAAAGTACATTTTTATAAGGTTAGAAACCTTATTTTTAGTGAATTTTATACTTGTAAGATGATGTATATGGTAGTACTTTTGGATTATTAATTAGAAGCAGTGTATTGATAACATACTTGGATATACCTCTTAATTTTGTAATGAATAAAATAAGATTACTATGAATTTTATAAAATTTGCACTACTCTTCGTTCTGACTGTTACACTACAGTTCACAACGAATGCACAAGACTGGGTTTCTTACCAGAGCGAGCAAAAAATCAACGATTTAGTTGATACTGGTACAGAATTACTCATGGCCACAGATGTAGGTTTAGTCGTTATGAATAAATCTACCTTAGAAAAAACAATTTTTAATAAATGGAATTCCAATCTTCCAAGTAATCATATACAAAGTATCACAAGAGGAGCTAATGGTGCTACTTGGATAGGTACTTATGATGTATCGTTGGCTCGATTCGACGGAACAGATTTTCAAGATATTATGATACCTGAAGGAGATTTTAATCCTAATGTATTTGAACTTTATGATGTAGAAGTTGCTCCTAATGGTGACTTATGGGTAGGAACAAATAAAGGTATTTTTCAGAAAGAAGGACAGACTTGGAATCAATATGAAGAAGAAGAAGTAGGTGATTTTTTATTTGAAGTATGGGATATTGAGATCAATGATGCTGGAGAAGTTTTTATGGCTACTAATAACGTTCATAAATTTGCGAATGGCGTATGGACTAATATTTTAGAGGGTACAAATCTAAATAATTACCTCGATGCAGATCTATTTTTTAGTAGTACAGGAGATTTGTATGACGTAGGAGGTTTAGATAAAATAGGTCGCTTTGATGGAACGACATGGCAGGAATATGATAATACGGGTTTGAATGGTTCACAGATTACGGGACTCACAGAAGATACAGATGGCAATATGTATTTTAATACTCAAAACGATGGTATTTTTAAGTTGGAAAATGATGTTTGGGTAGCACAAGTGGATGCACAGGCAACAGCATTTGATAATAAGACTGATTATTTCTATATCGATGCAGATAATAATCGCTGGATGAGTAATAATATTCATCTTACTGTGAGTGATAATGGAACGATTCAATCTACCTTGATTTCTGAATATACAATAGAATCTAACCATATTGATAACCTTCACAAAGGTGATAATGGCAGTATGTATTTCATGACAGGTTATAATGATAATATTTCAGTCGTAGATATGGATGGAAACTGGTCTTTTTTACCATTACCTAGTTCATTAATGCCTTTTGAACAGATCAATGATATGCTTTTTAGAGCAGATAATGATATTTGGTTGGCGACAGATAATGGGTTTTATCACTATGATGGTAATGATTGGATACAGAATGAATCGGAGGCTTGTAGAAGTATAACTACTGATTCTCAAGGTAAGATTTACGTACGAGCTACGACTAAAATCTACATGATAGATAAT
>JBNMOV010000533.1:0-3299 GCA_051275765.1 Maribacter sp.
GAACTAGTTATCATTGCCATTGCTGCTGATTGAGGGAATTCCATTCCATCATAAGTCAACTTATGACTTAATTTTAATTCAAAGTCTTTTTCATCTCCATTATAATTTTCCATTTTTTTCATTGCATCTTCAACTGAATCAATCATGTCTTCTGAAGTTTGATTATTACATGCAAAACTGAATACTAAGAACGAAAGCAATAATAATGATAAAGGTAGTCTTATGTTTAATTTCATAACGTATGGATTAGTATAATGCCTTATTTATTACAATAATACTAAAATCTCATATCAATATCTACGAACTAAAAACCTAAATTCATCTAAACACTTAGGGATGGCGAATAAATAAGTATCTGGAATTGATAAGATATTTTTGTGCTAGGCAAGGCGGTAAAAGTCGCGTTACGCCTTAGCGTAATAAGGTTTTTGCCAACGCAGTATAGTGCAAAAAGATGAAGTCAAAACGGACAGTTATTTATTCAACATCCCTTATTCAACAATTGGAGATAATTAAAAAACAAATTTTAAACCCCATCTATTTTTTACCTTTACCTCTTGAAAATCAAAGTATCAAAAAAATATCAACCACACACACATGAATCCATCCTCAAAAACCCCCACTTCCATAGGGCATCACTGGCTCATAGAAATCTACGGAATAGAAACAAGCCACTTAGAAAAAAAGTCAGATGTACAAAAAGCACTAAACGGAGCAGTAATAGCAGCTAAAGCTACTAAAGTCAGTGAAAATTTTCATCAGTTTTCTCCATTTGGAGTGAGTGGTGTGATCGTGATAGAAGAAAGTCATTTTACAATACATACCTGGCCAGAATATGGCTATGCAGCGATAGATTTTTTTACTTGTGGTGTCAGTATAGATTGCCAAAAGGCAATAGATTATCTAAAAGGAGCATTCCAAGCGAAGGAAGTAGAAGTACAATATTTTAAAAGAGGAAATCTAGCCAAAGCAAAGTCGTTTCTCATTAATAAATAGTAAAAAAATAGACGCTAGACTGAATTATCAATCTAGTCCACTAGTATCTAAAAGCGAAGCGGTCTAGCATCTATAAAATATAATGTCCAACAAACTCTGAATCTTCATCAGTGATTAAACCATCTCTTCTTCTATAAGAAATAGCAGCAGCTTTATTGGTATAATAAATTCCTGCTTGATAAATTTCATCATCTCTATCCATAGGTAATTCTACGAATTCCTGATAGATTGCTGGATAATGTCCATAATCGCCCTCATTTTCTTCTAGCACTTTATCACCATAGGTGAATACAGAAATATTTTCGCCTTCTCTTCCAAAGAAACTCTTTTTGACGTAAAGTCTATTCTTAAAATCCTCTGGAGAGAAAGAAGTTTTGAGCAACAAATAATGATTAGGATATAAATCCCAAAGAACCTTCATGATCGCTTTGGATTGATATATCATGGTATAAGCTGGATTCAGAATTACAGCCAAATCATTCTTAATGATTTCTGTAAGCGTTTCCATTAAACCTGGTTCTTCATAAGCAATGAATTCCCAAGGAACGAGCTTAAACCAATAATCAAACTTTGTATATTCCTCTTTGCTAGTCTGAACAAAAATGCCTTCCTCTGGAGAAAAAACTACTCGCTCCAAAATCGATCTTTGTGTATTCAACCCAGCAGCTTTAGCAGCATTCATAACAATATCCAAATTGAGAATATCCTCTTCATGTCCCATATGAGATAGAAGAATATTATTACCCTTAGTAGGATGCACTTTCTGAATCTGCTGGAATCGCTCAGTCAGATGGCTGCTCAATTCATTGAACTGTGTAGCACCTTTTATCTTGGCTTTTCTGAGTTGTTCTTCTTGGATGATAGCTGTTTCTGGCATTACAGTAGCCGTATCTGCATTGAATTCAATGAGTTTGGGAGGTGCACCATTGATGATACCTGCCAAATCAAATCTACCATATAAATGAGGATTCAAAGTGCGCTTTTTCCATGAAATCTTAATGATTTCTATAGCATTATCTGGAATACCTAATTCCTCCCAAAGGTCATTATCTATGACATATTGTGCGGCCTTTTCGTACATTTCGTAAAGGAGATCACAAGCTCTGGAATACTCTTTTACTTCTATTTCGCTGATACAAAGCATCTCATCGCAGAGATATTCCATATCTGGTTCAGCGTAATAAGAGAGATTTCTTTTTTTCCAAAATTTATATGGAGGTGCCTTGAACTCATATAAACGATTGCTTACACTATCCGCCATATGAACGAGTAGATTTTCCGCCACCATATCCGGATTTCCCTGTTGATGGTCGTTTTGTTCTTGTTGTAGTCGTTTTAGCTGTTGATTTCAATGCACTTGAAGTCGTCGTACTCGCTTTATTATAAGCAGATGTACTTTTGTAAGAACTACGACTAGTAGGACTAGAAAGACTACGTCCCATGAAATAGCCCATCATGCCACCCATAAGTACGCTATTCATGCCACTTCTATGATGATAATGATTATTCGTAGTATTGCCTTCTCCTTCTGTATCCGTCGAAGCGATTTGCTCGAGCGTAAGTGTATCTATATCGCCATCAAGATAAGTAGTAATGACTCTACTGTCCTCCTTGGTAGGAACTACGTTTTCGTCTGTGATTTTAAATACACCCTCTTCTACTTCCTCTAATTCTGTGACAAGCCCTTGTGTGTAATCCACTATTTGGATTTCTTCCTCGTATTCTGGACCTACATTTGTTTGGTTATTAGAGCAGCTACTGAAACCGATAAGACCAAATAAAGCCATTCCACATACTAGTGTAGGCAATCGCTTTTTCTTTAATTTAACTCTGGAAAATTGACTCATGATAATATATTGATGAGATTAATAATTAGAAGTTGTTTAAAATAGCTTCTTTAGGGATTAGGCAATTAATTAGGATGCTCAAAATCCTATGCTTTTTAATCAAAATTTCGTTGTGTTTTTGGTTTAGTAACAAAAGTGTTTTTGATTCTTTTCCTAGATGAAAAGAATCAAAAATCACCGCTGTACAGCGTTTTTAACGCCACAAAAGCTTGTAAATCCTAAACAAAATAAACTCGCTTTAATAACATTTGTTACTTTTAGCTTCTTTTGCTCCTTAGCTTCAAGTATTTGTTTTACAGCAGTTTATGCTCAAACAGTATTTTGTTTTAAACGGATTTTCTGCACTACCCGCTAGCGGTTCTCTCATTTGAATGTCTACTAGACATTCATTTCGATTGCATCGAAAATCATTCGTTCATCCACTAAACGCTGAAAGGCGGAACTTTGGGCTTCGAT
>JBNMOV010000534.1:0-3287 GCA_051275765.1 Maribacter sp.
GAAGAACAATTGGAAATAGAGGATAATTTTGTACTCATCAAGCCTAATCGTTTTGAATATGTAGTAGGGACTTTTTCTGAACCAACAACTTATGATGGTATAGAACTAAACTTTGGGCTAGGAGGAGATTTGGAAAGGATTTTGCCAGATTCAGTACATGTAGATGGGCACATATTACAATCAGAAGGTGATAGCATTTGGTCAGCAGATAAAGGTTATTTTTATTTATACATGAAAGTCTTGCCAGTTGCCAGCGAACCAGATAATAAAAGAGAAATTGTCTTGTCCGGAGCAAATCACCTATTAGAATGGAATATAGGAGAACAATTATTAGCTGATATTGGTTATGATTTTGAGATAGATGTTAAAATCGATTACAAAATTCTATTTGACGGAATAGATTTTGTTGGAGATGATACAGAAACCATAGCCTTAAAAGTCAAGCAGAATTTAATATCTTCTATAAGTTTTGATGAATGAAGTTAGGGAGTAGTTCAAAAATAATGATAGGAATAAGTTATTGATTATTTTGGACGGTTACTTATTTTAAAAGAAAACTTCAATTATCTTTATTAAATAAAAACAAAATCTTATGAAACTTGGAATTAGATTAACATTAGTAGCACTTTTTTCCTGCGTATTCTTATTCTCATCTTGTGATACTGATGAGGATCAAACTGGTATTACATCCACAGTCAATATTCGTTTTAGAGCATTGGCAGATGGTCAGCCATACGAGATGAACGAAAGAATTATGCTAGGTGGAAAGGAAATAGTCATCTCTAATCTTCGTTTTTTTATTTCTGATTTAGTCCTATTAAAAGGAACATTAGAAGCAGAAGTGAAGGACTTAGATTTTGTTAATTTTACAGAGAATAATACAAATTCAACTGCTGCTAATCAAGGCATTACGATTTATAATGGAGATGTTTCTATAGGTGCTTATGATGGTGTGAAATTCGGAATAGGCGTACCTTCAGATTTGAACGCACAAACCCCTAGTGATTTTTCTCCTAGTCATCCTTTGAGTATAGAACACTGGACTAGTTGGGATAGTTATATTTTTCATAAGATCGAAGGCAGATATGATAATGATGAAGATCCAACGACCTTGGATGGCTCATTTGTCTATCATGTTGGATTAGACGAGTATTTCAGAGAAAAGGTTTTCAATAATCTAGACATTATCGTGAGAGATGGTGAAACTACTGAAATTGTAGTGGATTTGGAAATCATGGATTTATTGAAAAATGAGGATGGTAGTACATTTAATTTTCCTGAGATAGGTTCAATTCATTCTGAAGAAAGCGATGGAGAATATACGAATATCATTGCCAATAATTGGGTGAAATCATTTTCATTGCAATGAGAATAGCTCATTTATCTGCTTACGAATTACCATTTTAGGGAGCAGTCCATTAAATAACTTATGCAAAATGACACAGGATTTTTTTCTTTTGGCGATTTAGAAATTCTTAGCATAGCCATAGCTACGGTAATAATTTATAAAGAAGACAAAAGGAAAAAGGACAAGTTAGGTACATAGGTTATTATTTTCTTGTTCCCTTAGTGAAACGTATTTAATAAATTGATCCAGAATGGGTAGTGATTTTTTCTTCTAAAGAATTCAAAAAACAGTTGCATAGCCGTAGCTACGGAACTATTTTTTGTGTTTTTTAGAAGGAAAAAGAACAAGCATAATGGCTCATGTTATTGAATTCGTTTTACTTATTACGATATTTAATTTAATAACATTGAATAAAGGAGCACGATATACCATAATTATTAATTTACTTTTAATTTTTTCCTTATCTGCTTGTAAGCCAGATAAAGTGGATGTTAATAATCTGACAGGAATAGACTATACTCCTGTTCCTTATAATCTAGAAGTGCCAGAGATATTTCCCACTTTGGTTGTACCAGAGGATAATCCACTCACAGAGGCAGGTGTACAATTGGGGCGTCGACTTTTTTATGATCCTATCCTTTCTAGAGATAATACGATGTCCTGTTCTTCCTGCCATTTAATAGAGCATGGTTTTGCAGATCTTACAGCAGGAAGTATAGGAATAGATGGTATAATAGGCGATCGTAATTCGATGTCACTACATAATCTTGCCTTTATAGACAATGGTTTCTTTTGGGATGGTAGGTCTAGAGATTTGGAAGAGCAAGCTCTCGAGCCCGTTACCAATCCCATAGAATTACACGATACTTGGGAGAATGTAGAAGAACGCCTTCGTGAACATGAAGATTATCCAGAGCGTTTCAGAAAAGCATTTGGTATAGTTGATAAAACAGAAATTACTAGTGATTTAGCTACTAAAGCTTTGGCACAGTTTGAGCGAATCATGGTTTCTGGTGGAAATTCCAGATATGATCAAATCCTATCTGGATCGATATTCCCTTCTGATAGTGAATTTAATGGATACGATATGTTTTTTGACATCTCACCAGATCTACCAGATGCAGAATGTGGACATTGTCATGGAGGACCTCTATTGACTACCAGCGAGTATTTTAATAATGGTTTGGATCCCGCTCCAAATTTAAACGATTTTCCAGATAAGGGTAGGGGAGCCATCACAGGAGTACTTTTCGATAACGGAAAATTCAGAGCACCTTCACTTAGAAATATTGCCCTCACAGCTCCTTATATGCACGATGGTCGCTTCGAAACTTTGCAAGAAGTAGTAGAACATTATAATTCTGGTGGACACTATGCAGATAATCTTGATCCACTTATAGGAAATCTTGGTTTGAATGAGGAACAAATACAAGATATTGTCAATTTATTACACACTTTTACAGACACCACTTATTTGCAAAATGAAGATTTGACGAATCCTTTTGAGTAGTAAAATCCTCACAAAATTCAGCTTTAATTAAATAGCTGAATCCTAAACAAAAAATCCTCCAATATTCATTCGAATATTGGAGGATTTTTTGTTTAGGATTATTAGAATTTTATTCTTCATTTTTTTGATTTTTTTTTACAAAAACTAGATTTTTTCATTTTATTCCTACATATTTATCCCGTGTAATCAAAGTAAAAACAGACCTTATACTAAAGGTGTATTTTGTTGTTTAATGACAATTAAAACCATAACCAAAATTGAAAAAAATAAGAATTATCCAGCCTGGAGAATTTGAAGCCCACGAGCATTGGTATCCTAAAGCTTTTAATGCTACAATTCATCCAATGATTAGCTTTTTTCTTAATCTGGAACAAGAGCGAATTATTACCCGTTATTGCCATATGCATCCGAATGTGGATAGCGAAAAAC
>JBNMOV010000535.1:0-3279 GCA_051275765.1 Maribacter sp.
CGCTAAACCATGACTCTTATATTTTTTTGCCAACCTCCGTAAACTTGTTATAGATACTGATATTAATTTCGAAACACTAACATAGCTTTGACCTTTATTCAATTCTAAAAGGCTGGTTATCCTTTTATAGGTCCTTGATGTCAGTTTACTTTTTTTGAGAAAAACCTTTAGTTGCTCTTCATCTTCTATAATTAATTTCACATGTCCTTTTTTCATATTGCTATTTAACGCTATCATACAAAAACTGTGCTTATTTACTTTACAGTGTACTTAGCTGCTGGATATGCTATAGATGGTAAAATAATAGAATAATCCGTAGCTGGATATGCTGATAAAGATGCAGAAAAGCAATTTGATGTCAACACCAAGATGCGAATGGGTTCCATTGCAAAAACAATGACACCTTAGCGATTATGCAATTGATCGAGCAAGGAAAGATGGATTTAGATCTACCGATTCAAAGCTATATTCCTGATTATCCTAAGTACAAAAAAATTCAAATTACCACAAGACATTTATTATCACATACCTCTGGAATTGATGGTTATAAAGATGGTCGTGAATCTAATACTACAACAGCGTATGCAACATTATATGATGCTTTAGATTTATTTAAAAATCGAGATTTACTATTTGATCCAGGCCGCCAGTATTCATATACGACCTATGGATATACTGTTTTAGCTGCCATTATGGAAAATGTTTCGGGGCAAACTTTTGAAGCGTATATGCAAGAGAATATTTTCGATAAAGCAGGAATGACGAATACTGGCGTTGAAAAATTTGAGGAAGTATTAGTGAAACAAATCGAAGTTATATCATCGTAATAATGGAAAAGGAAAAGCGAAACCTGCTAAAGAAAATAATTTAAGTAATCGATTGCCAGCAGGAGGTTTTTATACTACACTAACTGATATGCTCAAATTTGGTAATGCTGTGATAGATCATACTTTTGTAAAAGAAGAGACGCTTACTTTGATGCGACAACATCACAGTTTAGAAAAAGAAAACAATGCCTATGGTTTTGGTTGGTTTCTTTATAATAAAAAACCTAATGAAGGTGGAATTATAGGTCATCTAGGAGGACAAACAGGATGTACTTCTTTTCTTTTTATTGTTCCAGAAAAAAAAGCAATAAGCGTTATTCTTAGTAATACTTCAAGGGCACAATCTAGTGTTGATCCTATTGCTACTGATTTATTGCGATTGTCATTAGGGAAATAAATAATTTTTATCTGCGAATAAATAACTGAATACCAACTAATTAGGACATACTATTTGAATATATTCATCAGTTGTAAGCAATTTAATATATGTTCCCTTTTAAACCTTTTCATTTTTGTAGGTCTAATGATTGAACAATTAAATATTCGTAACATGCTAGAAATGATGAATCAAACAAAAAAAATGTCCAGTTTATTCTTTTTAATTATACCTCTTCTTATACTTACTAATTGTGGAGATTCAGAAACAGAAGATCCAATCATTCCTGAGACAGCTGATTTAACCAGTTTACCTTTTGGAGGACCTAATGTATTGATAAGAAGTGAAGGAGACATGCAGCCAGATTTTTTATCCTTATGGCTCTGTGGACTTCCTTCAAATGGAGCAGGAAACGATGATGCCAGCGATTGGACTAACGCTGATGGTACTTGGGATTACACTAGAAAACCTATTGTCGAAGGAGATGATACCTGGATAAGTGAATTTAATGTGTCGCTAGACGGTAATGGTCATCGAATTATTACAGGCAATGCTTTACCAGATCATCCTACTGGCACTTTTCCAATCACTCCTGGAAGTACTGCATATCAATATGATGGAAACCCTAATGTGATTTCAGAACATGAAGTACTATACACTTTCCCAGCAATACCTGAAATAGCTTCAGAAGTTAATTGTGTGTTTTTCGGTCCATCTGGTATTTCACTCACTGGTAGTGCAATATATCATGGAGCATCAACACTTGGAAATGATGCTGCTGCTCATGAAATGCTCGATAGATTTGGTGGACACACAGATGGAACTGAAACCTACCATTATCATTATCCTGCACAAGATCTTCAAGATCATATTCATACACATACTTCTGGTCATTCAGTATTGATGGGTTATATGTTAGATGGATTTGGTATTTATGGGCCTCATGGCGAAGATGGAGAATTACTCTCGTCAGAAGATTTAGACGAGTGTCATGGTCATATACATCCAGTTCTTTGGGATGGTGAGATGATTGATTTATACCATTATCATTGGACTTATGATTTCCCTTATAATATTGGTTGTTTCAAAGGAACACCACAATAAGGGATGAGAAATAAATAAAGTTGTAGAGAGCTAATTGATTTTATTATCATTATTTCCCCATCTATAGTCTTCTACTTATTCATTATTTTAAGCGTATGGATTCGTCGTTTAAAACGACGAATCCATACGCTTAAAATAAGTACTGCGAGGTATTTAAATAAGTAAAAAATTGGATAAATCTCTTATATTTACTCTTATGTCAGAGCAAAAAGATATTAGGGAATACTACGATGAACTCGCCAAGGATTATGACTTATCCAGATTTGGGAATACTTATGGGGAGTTTATTAATAAGCAAGAGGAAAAATGTCTTGTGCCTATCCTTCGTTTATTTGAACCTACCAAAATTCTAAATTTGGGTTGTGGGACTGGCCGATTCATGGAATATTGTCATTTTGGTATGGATTTTAGTGAGAAAATGCTTGCACAGGCACAGACAAAATATCCTTCCAAGGATTTCATTTTGGCAGATGCAGCAGAAACGACTTTCCCTAGTAATTCTTTTGACCTTATCTTTTCCATGCATACTTTCATGCACTTGAATAAAGAAAAATCGGAAAATATTTTCAAGGAAGTATTTCGTTTACTTCGTCCAGGAGGTAGATTTGTTTTTGATGTACCATCTACATTAAGACGAAACTTATTCAAAGGGCATAGACATGGCAACTGGCATGGCAGCAACTCTTATGGAATAGCAGAAATCAAAGAAACTCTTGGGGAGGATTGGGAATACATTGATCATAAAGGCATTCTCTTCCTTCCTGTCCATCGCATACCTTCTTCCGTTCGTCCTTATTTTTTTGGAATAGATACTTTTCTTTGTCGTAATTTACCCGCTGATTATTCTTCGTATATGATAATTATCATGCAGAAGACTAAATACTAGCCCTGTTTTCAGTATATTTCAGCATCAGAACGAAAACTAACCACTATTTCCATGAAGAGATTCATACCTAAATCTATTAGGCTGAA
>JBNMOV010000536.1:0-3272 GCA_051275765.1 Maribacter sp.
CTCATTAATGATTTGCTCTCCGTCCCAATTTCCATTTTGAGAAGCCAATAATCCAAATCTTGCCATATTTCTTGTATTACTATGATAGATACGATAGATTAATCCGTTATTCCAGAATCCATCCATACCAATTTTATTGCCTAATTCAGTATTATAATAGCTTTCAAATTCGGTTCCACTGGCATCCTCGATCACATTCATTAATCGTTGAAATACGTTACCATATGCCCAGCGTGTACCAGCATCGGCAAGAGGGACCAAATTGGCTTTGATCACTAATTGAGGTTCATCATCTAGACCAGATGTCATAGTCAATAAACTTTTTACCGTAATTAAATCTTCTTGTTGAAGTGTGGCACTTGTCCACTCAGTACCAATATAATCAGAGACCTTGTTATCAATGTCAATTAATCCGTTTTGTTGTGCAATACCCGTTGTGGCCGTTACCAAGGTTTTTCCCGCACTATTCCATTCCCATGTATCGTTAGCTGTATGTCCATTATAATATTCTTCTATCACAACTTTTCCATTGAGCAATACCATAAAAGATTTTGTATTTTCCTCAATAAGAAAATTTTCCAATTCTTCCAGTTTGTTTAAATCCCAGCTCAACTGAGTTGGCGATATATTTTCCCAATCATTTGTATTAATAGGTGGAAAATAAAAAGAATCTTCTGGTGTGTTTGGCTCAATTGAATCATCGGACTGACAACTTAAAATAATTGAAAGAATAAATATCATAAATAATCTATATGTCATATTATGTTTTTCTTTTTTGACTATTTTTCTTTTGAAAGGTTTAATCTAATTACAGCTAACGACTGGAGTATGTATCTGTATTTTCTAGCAAGTGAAATTCAAGATAGGTAAATCTGTAGTAAGCGATATTTTTTGGGTAGGATATTTCAAACCGTGGTACAAAAATATGGCGGTGACTTGAGTAAGATTACTGTTGCTCCGAATCTGAACTAAAGTAACCTAGTGGACTAACTCATAAATTTCGATATGCCTAATATTTGTACTTATCAGCTTCTGCGTCGTTCCAAAAATACTCATTACGCTAGGGCGTAACTCCGTTTTTTGTGCCTAACAAAAACTAATAATTACGGCAACTTAATACACCTTAACTTATGAGTTAGTACATTAGAAACATAGTATATAGCCTTATTCATTGCCATAAAATTAAGGAAATGCGAGATAAATTTCGTGTTATGATTGGATGAAAAGTGACATAAAAAGACTAAGGGATGAACGGTATTCCTGAGACGATAGAAAATCGACATTTTATAGGCGTTCATAAAAATCAGCATGGAGAGATAGCCGTAGGGAAAATATTGGCTATATATGATGTGTGTTTGTTAAAATCGTACCCCATCCGAGAACTGTTGCCGAAATTGCGACACTCCATTTAAATTTTGAGGAAATCTCCGATGGATCGATTATGATTTATGATCGCCACTATTGTGATAGTCTTCTATTAGACAGACATTTGAAGTCGGGTAAACCTTGTATCATAAAAATGAAAACAAGTGAAATCAAGGTAGTGGATTTTTTTTTAGAAAGTGGAAAAAGCGATGACATAGTGGAATTCAGAATCGATGCAAATGCACCTCGTTCCGCAAAAAATAAATACGGATTAAAAAATAAATATCCTCAGTTTTCAAAATTTAAAATACGATTCATCAGAATAGAATTAAGTACGGGCGAAATAGAAGTTCTTGCTACGACTTTATTAGATAAGAAAAAAGATAGTGAATCTGATTTCAACTATTTATATGGAAAAAGATGGGGAGACGAAACTGCATTTGATGAAATAAAGAACCAATTAAAATTAGGGATATTTTCTGGATATAAAACGGATTTTATCTTACATGATTTATGGTCTATTTTTATATTTTATAATATCCGTGCTATTTTTCTTTATACCTAGTGGTATTCGCTTTACAGACCAACGTTAGTATCAATTGCTTGATTTTAAGAAGCTATGAATTTTTAACAATCCGAAAACCAATTAATTCTCAGTATAACACGCCCAATATGAATTAAATAAAACAAAAGAGAACGATCAAGTAAATCGTAATCTGGCAATAAGTGTCCTGCAAAAAGAATGGTTTGTTTTATTGCTAAAAAGAAACAGTAGTCGATATCTAAATTGGGTACTAGGAATGATGTATCGTTATCATGAAAAGCTCCGTATTCGTCCGCCAATCTAAAAGGGAAAGGAAACATATGAGAGCGAAGGAGCGTCATATGACAGAAAAAAATTACAAAGCAGCCTTTTAGGGAGACCAGTTTGTAAATGATTGAAATATAATTGCTTAGATACTTCCTAGTTGATATCGTTTTTTAGGATTTATGAGTTAGCTATATTATGATTCGAATAAAAATAATTGTTTTTCTATTATTTTTATGAAATTACAAAATATAATAATAGTGACGGAATAAAAATTCATTTTCTTCAAATGTATATGCCAGCTTATTGGCTTAATTTTATGGAATTGGACTTATTATTAGCTACGTTTATTTTGAATTTATTCTTCATATTTACATAGTTCATTTATTGTAAACTCAACAAATAAACTATGTAATTTGCATTATGGTAATTAACTTTAATTATCCTGTAGAGTCAGAATTTTGAACGTGGAACTTGGATTATTTGAAGAAGTATAGAGGACTTATTTAGGTGTTTTTTATTTCTTCTCTTTCAATTTCTAGAAATGAATTTTCATAACTTGTTGGAGGATTTAATCCAAATGTACTTAAATTCTTTAACCACATTGTGAAACCTAAAAACCCAAGTATAAACTACAGATAAATTCTTGGACTTAGTCCTTAAAATAATTTGCGTTAAACTTAGGGATGGCGAATAAATAAGTGTCTAGAATTGATAAGATATTTTTGTGCTAGGCAAGGCGGTAAAAGTCGCGTTACGCCTTAGCGTAATAAGGTTTTTACCAACGTAGCATAGTGCAAAAATATGAAGTCAAAACGGACAGTTATTTATTCAATATCCCTTAATAAAATATTTTCTATTTTATTAAGTTTGTTTCGTTACAAGAATCAATTGGTTATAATGTAATTCCATAGTCAATTATGAGTGGATTTAGGTCGCAAAATAAAAAGCTTATTTCTTTTTATTTTTTGTAAAATTCCACCCGTCACTAACGGCATAACTGAAAGCAGTACTAAATAGTATAGTAATAAGCCCAGCAAAATATGGTAGAAATTCAATCATTTTTATTGCTGTTTATTAGTTTCAAATAAATACCAAA
>JBNMOV010000537.1:0-3270 GCA_051275765.1 Maribacter sp.
GAGAGTAGTGATAGGCATTGGCGTTTTGTGTATCAATCATTAGAAGGAATTGCTTCACAGTTAAAAAAGTATCAACAAGAAATTACAGTGCTTCATGGAGAAGCAAAAGATGTGTTTTCAGAGCTTACAAATACGTATAATATTCGTAAAATATATTCGCATGTAGAAGTAGGATTGAAAGCTACATATGATAGAAACGAAAAGCTGCGATTATTTTTTAATACTAAAAATATTTTTTGGATAGAAGTTGTTCAGGAAGGAATAATAAAAGGCATAAAAAATAGAAATGGATGGGAGCGAGAAAGATTAAAATATTTAAATTCAGTAATAGTAAAATCTTATTTAAATCAATTAAATACAGTTGTTTTATCTGATGATTTTTATTGCTCTTTTGATACGGAGGATTTAGATGAAAATATCATTCAAGATAATCCTAATTTTCAATATGGTGGAGAATTTAAAGGACGAGAATTATTATATTCTTTTTTAGAAAAAAGGCATAAAATATATATTAATAATATTTCCAAACCTCATTTTACAACTGAAAGCTGTAGTAGATTATCGCCATATTTAGCTTATGGATGTTTGAGTGTGCGAGAAGTATATCAAGCTGTAAAAAAAGAATTAAATCGTCATCCTTCTAATGATAATCTAGAAAAATATCTGATTCGTTTATTTTGGCGAAGTCATTATATGCAGAAATTAGAAACAGAATGGGAATTGGAATTTAAACCTACAAATAAGGCTTTATCTTCCTTAGAAAAAAGTGATGACGATGAATTATTCTATGCTTGGGCAAACGGAAAAACAGGCTATCCAATTATAGATGCAGCGATAAAAAGTTTGGAAGAAACAGGTTATGCGAATTTTAGGATGCGTGCGATATTAGTGACTTTTTCTACATTGACACTTTGGCAAGATTGGAAAAGAACAGCGATTCATTTAGCACGCTTGTTCCTTGATTTTGAACCATCTATCCATTATGGACAAGTTCATATGCAAGCAGGTTTGACGGGACATCATCTCCTTAAAATATACAGTCCTTCTGCACAATCACATAAGCATGATAAGGAAAATTTATTTGTCAAAAAATGGTTACCAGAATTAGCTGGACTTCCTAGTCACTTTGTAGTAAAGCCTTGGAAAATGACCTTGGAAGAACAGCAAAAATATAATTGTATTTTAGGTAGAGATTATCCAGATCGCATAATAGAATTTGAAATTGCATCCAATATCGCTAAAATACATTATTGGAATAATAGGCAAAGACAAGAAGTCTTTGACGAACTGCCAAAAATATTTGAAAAACATTGTTTACCTAAAAACATTCCGAATTATCAGAGAGCTTTAGAAATGAATTTAGAAGAATTCAGGAAAATACAAAAGAAGCTTTATTCAAAATCTTCATAAAGCAAATAGTTCTTTCTCATTGCTGAATATTCATCTAAACCTGCTTGCCAAGTTTCTCTGATTTCTGCTGCTGATTTTCCTGCTAAAATATCATTTCTTAAATTAGCTGTTCCAGCTAATTTATCCATGAAATTATTCTTTAAGAAATAACTACTTTTATCAGGCATTTTTTGATAAAAATCAACGAGATAATCTAAGTTGATTTTTTTTTCTGCACGGATTTCTTTTAGAGATAATTGAGATAAATCTATTCCATAACATTCCTTATTTTCGAATTTAGGATGCTTTGCTCCATCACGAGAAATAGGAGTGTATGCAAAATTTTTGACAGGATATTCTGGATGTCCCACTACTTGAAATTGTGTAGTAGTTCCTCTACCTACATTTGCTTCAGTTCCTTCGAAAAAACAAAGGGAAGGATAAAGGTGAATCGACCTTGCATTAGGTAAATTTGGAGAAGGTTTGATAGGTAACTCATAAGCGGTATTGTGCGTATAATTTTGACACTCTACGAAAATAAGATTAGCTTTTAAATCATCTTTTAGCCACTTTTCGCCATTGATCATGCGAGCGAGTTCTGCCACAGTCAAACCATGTACTACAGGAATATCATGCATTCCTACAAAAGAACGATATTTATCTTCCATCATTGGACCATCGATATAATGTCCATTAGGATTTGGTCTATCCAAAACCACAATAGGAATATTATTTTCTGCACAAGCTTCCATTACATAATGCATCGTAGAAATATAAGTATAGAATCTCGCCCCTACATCCTGAATATCAAAAATCACGATATCTATATCTTTCATTTGCTCTGTACTAGGCTTCTTATTTTTGCCATAAAGCGAAGTAATAGGTAAACCCGTTTTACTATCCTTGCCATCTTTTACAGTAGCTCCAGCATCTGCTTTACCTCTGAATCCATGCTCTGGAGCAAAGATTTTACTAATGTTCATTCCTGCGGAAACCAAGCTGTCCACAATATGCGTTTCGCCAATAAATGAAGTATGATTGACTGTCATCGCAATCCTCTTTCCTTCCAAAACAGGAAAATATGCATCTGTACGTTCTGCTCCTAGTACGATTCCTTTGTCTGTTTCTATAATATCATCCACTTCTACGATGTCATCATCTACTTCTACTTTTATGGTGTCATTATCTACCTCATCGATAACAGAAACAACTTCCTCTTCGTTATCTATAGGGGGATGGGTAGTAGTTGCTTTTTGGTTGCAGGAAATGCTAAAAACAAGCATAAGGATGATAAACGAGAGATAAGTGATATTTTTACTAAGGATCATGATTACTTTTGTATAAATGAACAAAGTTAAGTGTTTGCTAGGACTTTAGGTATGTCGAATATAGTATAGACTTGAATAAAAAAGAACTGAATGCAGTATAGATATTTATTATACACAATAACCCTTATTTTTTTCGTGACAGCCTGTGGTGAAAAAAAAGAAGGCTGTCTAGATATTATCGCAGCTAATTTTGATGTTTCAGCTGATAAGGATTGCTGTTGCACTTATCCAGAGTTGATGATGAATGTGGCACATGAATTCGATACTTTACCTTTTCGCTTGGACTCTACTTATACCTATAATGAAATAGATACTTTTGCAGTAGAACAAATGAGTTTGTTATTTTCGAAAATACATCCTATAAAAGATGATATTGCTCAGTTGATAGATGATACTATCCATATCAGAATAGATGATGCGATAGGCGAAGAACAATTGGAAATAGAGGATAATTTTGTACTCATCAAGCCTAATCGTTTTGAATATGTAGTAGGGACTTTTTCTGAACCAACAACTTATGATGGTATAGAACTAAACTTTGGGCTAGGAGGAG
>JBNMOV010000538.1:0-3261 GCA_051275765.1 Maribacter sp.
TAGGAATGAATGGCTCTGGATTTGCCATAGGTTTGGCCATTTCTGCTTATGAACTCATGGCAGCCATCACATTAATCATAGTAGCCAAGTTTTTCCTCCCTATTTTTCTCAAAGAAGGTATTTATACCATGCCCCAATTCTTAGAAAAACGCTATGATGGCAGAGTCAGAACCATCATGGCATTCATATGGGTGGCACTCATCATTTTTATCAATATTACTTCTATTTTCTATTTAGGAGGATTAGCTATTGAAAGTATAACTGGCTGGCCATTAATGTATGGAATCATAGGATTGGCATTATATTCTGCTACATTTTCCATTTTTGGTGGCTTGAAAGCTGTAGTTTGGACAGATGTAGTACAAGTTGTTGTCTTAGTCATTGGTGGATTAGTAGCTAGTTATATGGTGGTTACTTTTGTAGGAGGAGCTGGATATATCGCAGGATTAAAGCAACTATTTGTAGAAGCTCCAGAGAAATTCGACATGATTTTTGATAAGGCTTCTACATATATGGATATACAAACTGGAGAAACCAAATCTTCCTTTGATTTGCTTCCTGGCATTTCTGTATTAATCGGTGGAATGTGGATTGCCAATCTTTATTATTGGGGAAATAATCAATACATCATCCAACGTGCATTGGCTTCAAAGTCTCTCAAGGAAGCACAAAGAGGTGTAGCTTTTGCAGCAATATTGAAGATATTCATGCCACTTATTGTGGTTATTCCAGGAATAGCAGCTTATGTTATTTTACAAGACCCTGTAGCATATGGTTTTGAAGGAGAAGGAATCAGCAAAGCTGATGAAGCTTTTCCTTGGGTTTTGAATAATTTTGTACAAGATGGTTTGAAAGGACTTGTTTTTGCTGCTTTAGTGGCAGCTATTGGTTCATCTATTAGTTCTATGGTCAATAGTGTTTCTACTATGTTTACACTAGATATTTACAGACCTTTATTTACTAATGATCAATCCAATACAGAAGATTTAGGTGATAACAAGGACTTAGTCGTGATAGGAAAAATCACTTCTGCTGTTTGTTTGGTTATTGGAGTTTTGATTGCTCCATTTTTAGGAAGTTTAGAACAAGTCATTCAATTCATCCAAGAATTCACAGGTTTCTTGAGTCCTGGAGTGCTCGTTGTATTTATCTTAGGAATGTTTTGGAAACGAGCTGAAGCTAATGCTGCTTTAATCGTTATACTCTCTTCCATTCCTTTGTCCTTTTTATTCAAATTCTTAGATTCATCTGAAATACTTTCTATGCCATTTTTGAATAGAATGGCTTTATCCTTCCTTATTCTTACTACTATGATGGTAGGATCTTCCTTGTTCTTCAATAAGGCAAAGGAAAAGAATCCTGTTTCTGATAAAGTATTGAGATGGATAATTTTAGGTTCTCTTATTATCATTTCATTACCTATGGGATTTGACTTCATCACATATGGTTATGGCACACCTTCAAGTATTGAAATCTTCATTCTTTCATTATCTGCCATTTTGTTTACAATCATATTATTAGAAAAGAAAGGAGATGATCCCAAAGCTATCCAAACAGATGCTTCACTCTTTAAAACAGATACTATTTTCAATATCACTGCTGTGATGATTGTTGCAATATTGACTGTTTTGTATTGGACATTGTGGTAGGGAGTTAGTTGACTGCTTGATTAGCTAATTGAGTTAATAGGAATTTTTATTTCTTATGATAACTTAATAACTAATTGTACTTTTGTAGTCATTATTCACATCAAATCATTTCCAATGAATATCCAAGATTTAGCCCAAATTGTAGATACTGCTGCCAAAAATGCCACAGCTATTGAGCAATTGACCAAGAGTCATGCTTTTAATGAAGAAGAATCTTATGCTATCCAAGCAGTTTCTATCGAACGAAGATATGCAAGAGGAGAAAAATTTGTAGGCTTAAAAATGGGCTTTACTTCTTATGCCAAAATGGAACAAATGGGTGTTCATGATATGATATGGGGTAGATTGACAGATGATATGCTCATTCAAGATGGAGAAACTATTGCTTTTAGCAAATTCATCCATCCTAGAGCAGAACCAGAAATCTGTTTTCATATCAAAAAAGCAATTGACAAAGTGCTTACTATGGATGACATTCCTAATTATATAGATGGAGTCGCAGCTGCTATTGAAATCATAGATTCTAGATATCAGAATTTCAAATTTTCACTAGAGGATGTTATTGCTGATAATTGCTCTTCTGCTGGATTCGTAGTTGGAAAATGGCAAGATGTGAGTACAGTTATTAGAGATTTAAAAATGACCATGAAATTTGATGGAGAAATGGTTCAAGAAGGTTCATCCAAAGCTATTTTAGGCAATCCTTGGCAATCTCTTTTGGATGCTTCCAGATTAGCACAAAAATATGGACAAGCCATTCCTGCTGATTCATATATCATGGCTGGAGCAGCAACATCTGCAATGTATATAAAATCAGGTATGAATATTTCTGTCAATGTGGAAACATTAGGAAGTGTTGGATTTAAGATTATTTAGGAGAGGTAAATAAATAAGGATAATACAAGGGGTTAAAACCCCTTGTATTTAAGAGCAATGAGTTGAAATAAAATTTTTTACTCATTAAAAAATCATACTTACAACTATCTCCATTATAGAACCCTTTATCTAATATTAGCGTTTATTCGTCTAAGAACAGCTACTTCATTACAACCCATATTGGTTTTCAAAGTCATTTATAATATTGGATGTTACCATCCTAATTTTTAAACAAAAACCAATATCATGAAAAAAGTAGCGTTATTTCTATGTTTATCATTCTCAATCGTAAATATGACAACTGCACAAGAAGACAAGAAAAAACTACCAGGCGACCCTACCCTATCCTCTTCCAAAGAAGAATTAGTCAAACTAGCTGAAAACGATAAAGGAAAATACAAATACTCTGTAGAGGATTATTTCCAAAAGCCTTCACAATCAGCCTTTCAGTTTTCTCCTAATGGAAAATACTTCTCTTATCGAGAAAAAGACGAAAACAATAAGAACCATGTTTATGTCAAGAATACTGAAACAGAAAAGGTAGTCAAAGCAATTGAAGAAGGTGAAGAATTGGTGAGAGGTTATGGTTGGGCGAATGATAATCGTCTAATTTATATCAGTGATAAAGGTGGCAATGAAAACTATCAGCTTTTTGCCATTGATTTGGATGGTGAGAACTTCAAGGCACTCACGCCTTTTGACGAGGTTACTGTCAATATCTTAAGTAATCTGAAGG
>JBNMOV010000539.1:0-3253 GCA_051275765.1 Maribacter sp.
AATGGGGCATGAGCTCTATGCAAAGAAATTAGCATAAATAAAATGAAAAGAAATATTTCATTTTATGAGATTTTAAATTGATTGAAACTTACAAGCAATCAAACAATATTTTGTCTTGTTAAAATCTATTTAGATAGATATCGATTAAAGAGTATCAGACATGTACCGCTATGTTAATTTTTATGTATCCAGAAATCGCCATTGATATACTTCTTAAGACCACTCTTTTTTAAGCGATTCATTTCTCTTAATGCAGCGTCAATTTTATCATATTCATTAGTATACACAAAGAAGAATTTACGATCTTGTCTTGCTGTTATACGCGTATCTATTCCAGCTTCACGTTTAAGCATTCTTTGATAGGCTTTGGCATCTTCCATATTAAAATAAGCCCCAACAATAGTAAAAAACTTACCTGTAGATTCGTTGGAATCATTTACTTTCTCGTTTGGTGAGTTTTGCTTTAACTTTTCAATTTCCTGATTAATTGCGTCCATAATCTCTGACGAATCTAGGTTTGAGGAGGTGTTGTTTTTTGAAATTTGCTTTTTCAAGTCCTCTATTTCTTCCTCTAATTTGTCGATCCTAGCTTTGTCTTCAGAAGATAAAGTTGCCGAACCAGAACCTTTACTATCAGGATCGAAACCCTCAACTTTATGCTCTTCAATTATTTTTTCCATTTCTGGCTTTTCCTCTTCATATGTGCCTTTTAATTTGTTCACTTCGTCTTTTTGTTCTTTAAGGGCCTTTTCCTGTCCATATAACCTTTCTGAAAGTTCCTCATTCTCTTCCCGCAACAGCTCAATTTCTTCTTGCTGGTTTCTCAAGCTTCTACTAATTTGTGTAGTGTTTTGACTTCCTGTCTTTGATTTTCTAGGAATTCTGTATCCAATTGAAATCTCGTGGGAACCACTGTTGAAGTTTCGAATAACTCCAGTCGAAACGTCATAAGAATATCCTAGAATCAGTTGATCGAATACTTGGGCTCCTGCAATTATTACAACCCCAAAGTTTTGACGATAACCCAATCCACCCCAGAATTTTTTATCCCAAGTAACAACCGTGTTTAATTCGATAGGTAAGTTCGCTCCTTGAAGATGTCTTACAAATACAGTAGGTGTAATAGTGATTGGTTTTTTACTTAATTCAAAATCATAGGTCGCAAAAAGATTAAAGTGGCGCAGATTATTATAAGATGCTGCTTGCTGTGTGATATCGTCTTCGTAGCTGAATTTACTATTCATTAACTGATTAATTGAAAAGCCAGCAGTTAAATCACTCCATTGATATAAAACCCCAAAATCAGCATCAAATGTCATTTGACTAGAGTTGTAGTCTAATAAGTTAGATTCGGACTGATCAAGAACTCTAACCTTGTTAAAGTCTATGTTTCTTTGGATAAATGATCCTCCAAGTCCAAAAGAAATTAAATGATCTTCAGTTATTGGGAGGCGATATCGAAAATCGACCTCACCATAAGTAGTTTTAAAAATATGGACTTGATCCGTATTTAGTTTTAATCCTAAAGCATACTTTCCACCTCCAAGTGGGGTTTCCAATGTAATTGCAGAAGTTCTAGGAGCATCTTGCAAACCAACCCATTGCTGCCTATGATGCAACATAAATCGAGTTTCATTTTGAGCTGCCACCGCAGCTGGATTACTTAAATAGAAGTTTAAGGAATTTTGACTGTAAACAGGAACTTGCTGCGCTTTAATAGCAGTGAATCCAAGTAAAAAAGCGAGAGTAATTTTTATCTTTTTCATAGCGCTACTTACTTATTATTTCTCATTATGGATATGGCTCCTTTATAGGTCCTCTCGTTATCAGGAAAGGATATCGTGTAGAAGTACGACCCATCAGGTAGAATATCTCCATTTTTATTACGGCCATCCCAATCGTTCTGATATTCGATTGTATTGAATACCTCACCTCCCCAACGGTCAAAAATACTAATTATGCCTTTTTGATAATTTTCAATATTCTGAATGATCCAAAAATCATTCTGGCCATTTCCATCGGGTGTAATTATGTTAGTTGGTCTAAGATTATAGTCATCAGTTACCGATATTATTTGCATTGCGGTATTAGTGCAACCATTTTCGTCTACTCCTGTTACTGTAAAAACACCATCTTCAATCGCATTATAAATAGGACTGCTTATCGCAGAACTGCTCAATCCTTTTTGAGGTATCCATGAATACGAAACTCCACCACTTGCTAATAACTGAACATTAAATCCCTTACCTATTGTAGTATCATTACCGACTTGAATATCTGGCAGTTGATTAATTTCTACATCTCTGATAATTGAGTCAGTGCAAAGGTTTTCAGAAAAGGTTATAAGCTTGATTTTATATTTCCGAGCACTCTCTGGAATAAATAAAGGTTCAGATAAAATTGATTCAAAAGAAGTTCCTAATGTCCATTTATAGGATAATGAACCGTTCTTTATACTTGAGGTATTATTGGGTTTTAGTCCACTATTTAAGCAAGCATTTCCAACTGAAAAATTAGCTACTGGAACTTCAAATACTTCTACATTTTTATTGTCTTTGGATAAACAACCTTTATCTGAAACAGCCTTTAGAGAAACGGAATATACGCCATGATTCAAATATAGGTGCGATGGTGAGGCAATATTGGCCCCTGTTCCATCACCAAAATCCCAAGTATAACTGGTTATAATTCCTCTCGCAATTTTAGAACTATCTATAAAAGGCATTTTAAAACCATCACAAATTGGAGCATAGACAAAGTTTACTGTTGGGGCTTCATAAGATAACACCTTCTTAATGGCAGTATCAGTACAACCAAATTCTGATGTAGTAACTAACGTAACTTTATTTTCTCCTTCTATAGGAAATAGATAATCAACATTTTCAAGAGTATCAGTGTTGCCAGAACCAAAGTCCCATTTATACGACAAGACACCCTGAGTTCCAAATGATCGATTGGTAAAAGGAGTGGTATCGTTAAAACACACATTATTGAATATGAAATCCGCAACTGGATTAGCATAAATAGTTATGTTTTTTGTCTGTTGATCTGTGCAACCAGAATCTGTTTTTTGAGTTAATGTAATTTTGAAATTACCGGGGCCAGAATAATAATGTGTAGGATTTTTGAGAGTTGAAGCATTTCCGTCTCCTAAATCCCATACAAAGTTAACTGCGGTATCTGGGATATTTGTTCCATTGCTATATTGACTATTGTCAAACAAAAAGGCAGAATCTTTAAAGCAGAGATTGGA
>JBNMOV010000540.1:0-3251 GCA_051275765.1 Maribacter sp.
TTGGAACAACTTCCTTTTTATTCTTGCCAATATAGTTCTTAGTCCTTTCATTTGTGTTGATTTTCTCGTTTTGCCTTCCATGCTTCAAAAAGGGCTATGTCATATTGATTATAAGTTTCTATGAGTTTTTTTTCTGCTGCTGTGGGAGCAGTGTATATAGCATTTCGTTCGTGTAGAATTTCTTTGAAAGGGATGTTGTTTTCTTTGAAAAAGGTCGATAATTCTTCTGCAAAATTATCAAATAGAATGCTGGTTTGAAAATCATTTAGATTAGATAAAGCCTTATTATAGACTTGTTGATTTACTTTTTTATATACTTTTCCAGCATAATATTGACAAGTCATATCACTAGCTGCCCAACAATTTTTCAAAAAACATTCCAAACCCTTCACAGCAAATTTCTTATAAGGATATTCTGGTGAATTTCTTAAAACCATTTGATAATAAGACCAAACTCGATCTATGGGATGTCTTAATATCGTAATATATTTAAAATCAGCAGGAGGACAATGGACAGATACAGGACGATGAATATCAATATTGATAAAATCGTGATTTTTATTTTGAGATAGCATTTTATAGAAAGATGTCCCTCCAGTTTTAGGAACATGGACAAAGGCGATCTTTTCTTTACTGAATGTAAAAAATGACGTATGATATCCATTAGCAGTATAGTGATATCTGATAGAATAATCTTTTCCTAGAATATTGTCCACTATTCTAAGCCCATTGATATAAACGCTCTTTTTTAGCCTTGCCAATTGCTTCCTCATCTCTTCCCCTTTTTATCAATATTTACTTGATCTATTCCAGGATATTCTGGTGCTTTCATGACTAATATCCCATCCCAACTAAAGGATTCATCCAAGTTGGCACTGGCTACAGTAATGAAACCATATTTATCTTGTAATAATTGCTGACATTGAGTATGTAATTCATTGGAATGAGTAGAAATGAAAGCGTATCCTACCTTGTTTTTTGATAGCATTTTTTGGCTACCATATAACATTTCTAATTCATAGCCTTGGATATCTGAATGAAGTATGTCTAAAAAATCTATCTGCTGTTCTTGGCAAATATCATCAACTGTTGTGATGTTATTTGAATTGTCCTTCTTTCCTGAAATACCTCCATGAATGAATGTTCCTTTGATCTTATTGATTTCAAAATTATGCTGTCCATACATGAGATTCCTTCGATCTGGTTCTACCATATAGCAATCAGCAGAAGGAAATATTTTTTTGAACCAAATGGAATAAAAAGACCAGTAAGAACCTAATTCCAACATGATTTTTGACTTATCATCATTCAATGTTGCCAATACTTCTTGGAAAATATTTTCTTCCTGAGGTTCGTGTACGCCTTTGTTTTGTTCAAGCATTTTCAGCATAGGATAACTATAATAACTCAATGGATCTACTTTGATACCATTGTGCATGGTGAGTAATCCATCTATGATTTTTCCTGCATCCTTATCTCTAGGAATATCTTGATTATCCTTGCCATCTATAACTGATTGTATTCTAGGAAGCCAATGTTTTTTCTCCGCTTTGTTTAGTATATCCAGTAAGTCGCCATTACCATTCAATACCGCAAATAGTTTCTTTTTATCCTTTTCATTTTTCCAATGAAAATACCAAGAAAACAACCATGATGGTGTAGTTTTGGAATAAAGTATGTTTTTTATTTTTTTAGCTATACTAGCCATTGGTCAAATGTATTTTTTAGTCGTGAACATCAATAAGAACCAATAAAGCTGATGCAGGAAATTCTCTGCAGTTAATCCGAATATCATGATACATATTAGGAATATAAAAGAGAATTGATTGATAAGTTGTTCATCCTCATCTTCTGAAGGATAGGTAACTCTCAAGAATAATTTCCATAAAGAAACAGATAAGAATGCAAGATATAAAAAGAAACTAGGTGCACCATAATCCACCAATATCGCCAAATAGTCACTATGTGGCGAAAGATAATAATTACGGTTTACAATTTCTAATATGAGTTTGTTGGATTCTTTACTATAATACTTGGGGAAATTTGCTTTGAATTGTCCTACACCTATTCCAAAATAGCTTTTGTCTTCCAATACTCTAAAAACTCCTCGCCAAATAACGAAACGTACATCTTCTTCCTCTTCACCAAGACTACGATTGATTCTTTCCAGTAAAATGGTAGGGCCTCTGGTGGGAAGTTTTCCTAATTGTTGTGGTAATAATATTAATATAATAAATAGCCCTCCTAATGATAGCATTATTTTTCTGCGAAAATTAGAAAGAAAAAATACAAAGAAACCTGCTACAAGCAACATGATAAATCCTGTTCGACTACCTGTAACAGTAAAGGCTAATATTAAGAATGCTGCAAGGCCAGTATAAGCTATAATCTGTTGTTGTTGTTTAATTAAATTCGTTTTTAATGCTAAAAAAGTAAACACAGCCACTATCCCAAATGCTACATAATTTGGATTATCTGTAAATCCAGACTGCCTACCCCATTGCATATTTCGCATGAAGAGATAGATCAGATATATTGCATTGATAGTAATTCCTACAATAAAGAAATTAAATATTTTTAGTGCTTGCTTTTTGCTAAAAAGAGTGTTTTTAAATACAAAAAACGTAGCTACATGGAGACCTACTTGGAAAACATCATTATAAAAAATCCCCATATTGAAAATACCTGTAATCATCCTAAATAAGGAGATGATCATGCCATATACAAATACACCATATAATAATAAATCTGCTTTTTCATGCTGATTAATATCCAATCTCCTGTTTTTCAATGCCCTTATAATAAATACAGCTATGATAAGTATAGAAAAAATCCTAAAGGGTTTTAGAATAGTTCCTATATCTAATGTATATTCTAACAAGAGTTCAAATGGCATAGAAAAAGCGTATCCACAAAAAAGCGTGAATAGTAATTGACTTAGATTGATTTCTATGGTATTGGAATTCCGCATTTATACCTTTAGTTTTTCCAAGAGGTGTAGCATGGCATCGATCACTCGATCTGTTGATTTTCCATCATCTTGATAACATTCTGAATGGAGTGCATTTTTTCTATTTTCTATACGATGATCAGGATTGTTGATATAGGTAGAGATACTTTTTTCCAATTCATCATATGAGCGAGTGATTTCGGCTCCTCCTAGGGTTACGAATTTTTGTAAGTGCGTATAATCTACCAAACGACGTGCAGATTTCCAATAATAAAGTTCTTTATCTCCATCAAAAGAAGTC
>JBNMOV010000541.1:0-3240 GCA_051275765.1 Maribacter sp.
TGTTTTTAGAAGAGGACTTAATTTAATGAGAGCATTTTATAAAAACCAAATATTTGAACCTATTCAACGTACTTTTGATGAAGCGAATTTAAAATTAGAAATGATTTTATAAATTCCGTCGGGTAGAATATCATAAGTCCATAACTTTCTGTATTTTTGATTGCTTTGACTACTTTAGTTTGTTGACCTGAGTGGTTACCAATATCCTTATTCAAGTATTTTTCAAACATTAAATAATTTTAAATGAAAAATTTATTTCAAATTATAGGAATCGCAGCTATTTCCTTGGCACTTCTAATTCCTCAATCTAGTTATGGACAAGTAAAAGTTGGTGATAATTATCAAGGGGGCATTGTATTTTACGTAAATGGAGCTGGTCAGGAAGGCTTAGTTTGTCAAACGAACGATTTAGGCTCAATGGATTGGGCAAATGCTGTTTCACTCTGCGATAGGTTAGGCGATGGCTGGCGACTACCTACCAAAGCAGAACTGAACTTAATGTACACCAATCTGCATAATCGAGGTCGTGGTAATTTTGTTAATGAATATTACTGGAGTAGCTCTGATAATAATGACCGGACAAATGTTTGGGATCAGGATTTCAGTAATGGAGTACCAAATTTTGGTGAAAAAGTAGGTTATCTGGAGTATGTTCGTGCCGTTAGAACATTCACAAAAAAAGCACCTGTATCTGCCGAACTAAGCTTACAATCAGGTATACAATCAGGAGCCAATGGTCGAAACAGGATTCCGCTTAATCGTAATGATCCTGCTTATACAGTAGATGGATTAGATATTAATCCAGCCATATATGTATATGTTACCTTTTCAGATGGCTCTACTATTGGACCACATGATTACCAAACAGATTATTCTGATAATCTTATTATTGATGATACGAGTGGCGACCCTAATGACCTCATTAAAGTATCTTGGTGGGATAAGGATTCCAATAATCCAAGCTTAGGGAAATATGCTGCACAATTGACTTCTACAGGAAAAGGCGTTGGTAGTGCTTACTTGAAAATGTCGCTTCGAGATGCTCCTCATGTTACTGCCTCAGTATTAGTAGAAGTGGTTAGTTCTGCTAAAGTACCTGTATCTGCTGACTTAGGCCTACAATCAGGTATACAAACAGGAGCCAATGGTCGAAACAGACTTCCTCTTAATCGTAATGATCCTGCTTATACAGTAGAAGGATTGAGCATTATTACTGCAATTTATCTAGATGTCCAGTTTTCAGACGGCACATCGATTGATTTCCCTAATTATCAAAGGGAATATGCAGATAACATTATTTTTGACGATACGAGTCGTGATCCAAATGATATTATTAAGATAATCTGGTGGGACAGGGATTCCAATAATCCAAGCTTAGGGAAATATGCTGCACAATTGACTTCTACAGGAAAAGGCGTTGGTAGTGCTTACTTGAAAATGTCGCTTCGGGATGCTCCTCATGTTACTGCTTCAGTATTAGTAGAAGTGGTTAGTTCTGCTAAACCAGCACTTGCTGCACCTAGACTTAATTCTCCTGCTGACAAAAAAATATTTACACATTTCCCACGAGAAACTACGCTCATTTGGGGTGCTGTAACTGGTGCCATGGAATACATTGTTGAGTTAGATTGTCATTTTTCTAATAATACATGGCATACAGATACCTCTGATGAACCATTTAGGTTAGAAACCACATCAGATACTTTTTACAGTTTTGGTTGGGTAGGTGCTCAAGCTGGACGCTGGAGAATAACCGCTGTGGACAAAAATGGAAATGAAGGTAAGGCAAGCGAATGGAGGCAATTTGAATATACTCAATAATAAGCGTTTGAATTTATAAAATCATAGCAGGGCTTTTAGCTTTGGTTAGATGCCCTGCCTTTTAAAGTTATTTACAATTCATTTAATCAAAAAATCATCACATGAAAAATATATTTCAAATTACAGGAATGGTCGCCATCTTCTTGGCTCTTCTGATTCCTCAATCTAGTTACGGACAAGTAACTATAAATATGAATGAAGATCTTATCTTTATTAAATCCAATGTTTCACTTCAATACGTAGCATACTATACGAAAGAAGGGTTCCAAGAAATAACAGATTATAGCGACTATAATGAACAACCATCTTCAGCTGCTATCCCTATCGGTGATCTAAAAGGGAAGCATGATCACATCACTGTTTTTGCGATCAACGAAAACGGCGATGTTGATTCAAGAATATTTTCATTAACCAATGGAGTAATGCCTGAAAAAAGTACAATAACAGTTGTCATGCGAGAAGATGGTGCCCTTGAAATTAATACCCCAGACTTCACAATCTTTGAGGCTCTTTATACAAAAGAAGGCTATTGGGGAATTGATGAATATACCATTGACGATGAAGAGAAAGGAAGAGTTATAGGATCACTCGATTCTGGAAAATATCCATTCGTTACCGTGGCAGGAATTGATGCAAAGGGAAATGTTTATGCTGAAAAGATAATACTTAAATAAAAGCTTGTTTGAGTAATTTCATCAATGGCTATTACTAGAGTGGTAGGGTGAAGTTCCTCAGAAAATATTAAAAACTGATAAAAATCAAATGAATGTTTTTCATCAGTTTTATGAGAATTAGGACGAATACTTTTCTTAAAACTTGTTATGTATTTAAAAGGAACAGGACTTTCAGTCGAAACTGAAAGTCCTGTTTTATTTACTTTTAGCCTATTTTTTCATGATTAGACTTTATTACGAATATTGAAGTTATTTAAAAAATCCCTACTTGACTGCATTCAAAATAACTTATTCAAATAGGAAATTTATAAAATTATTAGGGCTATCGACAAGATGAATAGTATCTTAGGTTTTCTAAATATCAAAACAGCATGAATACTAAACCCCTCCTATTCTCACTCCTCTCAATCCTAGCTATTATGTCTTGCAACGAAACACCAAAACCAGAAGAAACCAGCCCTACTTCACCAGCTGTAGAAAAACTACCTACTGTGGAAACACCAGAAGAGGACTTAGGGAAATTCGGTTTCAAGGCAGGGATCACACCCTCTAATCCTTTGGAAGATGCAGAGCAATTGATCATTTCCATCGTACCAGATGATAAGACAATTATGGGAGTCATGTATCAATATGAGAAAAAAGAAGGTAATTGGGTAGCTGAAGGAAAAGGTGTTTTGACAAGTATTGGCAAACATGGTCTAGCTTGGGGAAAAGGTGAAATGGACGAACGAGTGATGCGTGGTTT
>JBNMOV010000542.1:0-3240 GCA_051275765.1 Maribacter sp.
GCCATTATGCTTGTTCTTTTTCCTTCTAAAAAACACAAAAAATAGTTCCGTAGCTACGGCTATGCAACGATTTTTTGAATTCTTTAGAAGAAAAAATCACTACCCCATTCTGGCTCAATTTATTAAATTCGTTTCACTAATGATAATTTTGAATTTAATTTAAGTCATATAAAAATGCCAAAAGAAATGTACCTCAAAAATTCATTTAATGGTAAATTTGAATTTAGCGAAACTGTAATCGGATTAAACGAAATTTGGTATTATGGAGATGAATATAGGGTTAAAGAATTACAATTAAATTTCATAACAACTTCAAGCAAAAAGCTTTAATCGGAAATGGAAAGTAGTAAATGATGAACAAAAAATCAACTTTAAATTTAATGTAAAATTTGAAATAAATGAACTCGAAACTTGGAGATTAAGTGAAGAAGAGAAAAGCAAGCTAAGATCGACGAAAATTTAATTGTGATACTTGAACGATTAACAAGTAAGGAAGATTGCCAATCTTATAAAAATACTGTGCCATTTGTCCATATTCCATATGAATTAATGGCACAATGGGATAGTTTGTATCAGACAAAGTATAAATGGTTTGATGAATATTATATATCTAGCGGTATTCGCTTTACAGACCAACGTTAGTAGCAATTACTTGATTTTCAGTAGCTATGAATTTTGGTTCTTTGACAAATGTCGTGAAAAGTTGCAGGTGGTCAAACACACTGCAACGGCAATTGCCTGATTTTCAAGCTCCGCGATGTGAGGTGTTTGTTCACCTCACCTCTTTTTTTACGACATTTGTCAAAGAACCTGAATTTTTAACAATCCGAAGACCAATTAATTCTCAGTATAATAGCACGACTAAAAAAAGGAAATTAGAGAATTTTGATAATTTATTAAATGAAATAACTCGAAAATATGAAGATGATTTTCCAGACGTACCTGAAATATTAAATTCCGAAGAATGGTTGAAAATAATGAATGAAGCAGATAAGTTATCAACAGAAATAAAAATCGTGTGGAAGAATTCCTAAAATGATAATAACTCTCATATGGTTTAAAAGGAAATGATTATCAAATATTTTTTAGTAATTTCGGTTTATAAATAAAACAATCAACCTATGGAAATCTCTCCTTCAGTCATGTTATGGTGGAAATTGCTATCTGGTGTAGCAGTATTCAATGTCATTTTATTATTACTTTCTTATAGATGGCTTCATTCTAAAAAGAAAGAATGGATACCAGAAATCATTAAATATAGGAATATTCAATTCGTACTTTGTGCGATATTTGCATTAGGCTGTGGTTTTCGATCTATTCTTCCACGAGCAGATGTCAAGCGGATGGTTTTGTATGATCATTGGATTTCTTCTGTGACTATAGGTAGAAGCGTGGCGACTATTGCTGAATTAGCTTTTGTGGCACAGTGGGCATTATTGCTGTATGAGATTTCTAGATTTACTAAAGATGGGAAAATCAGTATGCTCTCAAAAGTCATTGTACCACTTATCTTTATTGCTGAAATATTTTCTTGGTACGCCTGTACTACAGGAAATTTCCTAGGAACAGTCATAGAAGAATCTTTATGGGCAATTACTGCCTTGATTTTTCTGATAGGTATGGCACTTTCGCTGAAGTATTATGGTAGTAAAATAAAGAAGTTTTTACTAGCTGGAATTTTCGTCAGTATTGGCTACGTGTTTTATATGATTTTCGTAGATATTTCGAACTATGTTACTTATTGGGTGAGCGATCAAGCTGCTGGTAAAATATATAAAAGTGTAGGCGAAGGATTGCATGAGGTTTCTACTTTTTGGATATATACGAGAGCTTATGAAGATTGGCAATATGCGATGATTTGGATGAGTTTATATTTTAGTGTGGCGGTTTGGTTTAGTATGATTTTAGTGCATGCTCCTAGAATGGATAAAATGAAGGAGTAGTTTCTTAGCAACTTCGAGCATGATTTGAGGTCATTAGAATAAATACTATTTTAAATAAACTCAATCATAAATCATGTAAAATGCAAAGGACATTTACTATTATCATAACATTATTTCTACCTTTTTTACTAGCAGCACAAGTAGATAGCCTTGCTGTTAAAATACCAGAAGGAATTAGGAATAAAATGCTATAATTAATTTCTGGTGAAATAGATGAATCCAGAAATTGGGACGAATTTCGAATACTATTTCTGCCTACTGTACAAATAGTATTCATTAATGCTAAAGTACCAAAAGGACGGCAAGTGAAGACGATGAACCTCGAAGAATTCGCTAGAAATATAGGACTATTATATACAATGAGATGGCTTTGAGGAATTTGCTATAGGAGTTACTATGAATGAATTCAATGGAATAGCGAATGTGTTCCAAAGTTTCTATTGCAAAAACCTATTAGGAACATATGAAGAAAGAAGCGTGAATAGCTATCAATTAGTAGTATATGCTGATGATAGATGGTGGATTTCTAGCACGACTTTTATCAATGAAACAGAAGCGAATCCTATTCCTAACACATAAGTTAAGGTATGTTAAGCTGCCATAATGAGTATTTTTGGAACGACACAGAAGCTGATAAGTACAAATCTTGGGCGTATCGAAATTTATGAGTTAGTCCACTAGTTATATCGCTAAAAAAGGAAGCACAATACGAATGGCTTGGAAAGCATCCAAACCAGAGCAATATGCGATGTATTTTAAATGTACGAGTAAGCTAGTATTGACTTTCAAGGAGATTTATAAAGCCACCTTTAATTACGAAAAAAATAGGGCGATCGTTTTCAAAATAAATGATAAAATTCCTGTGGAGGTATTAAAATATTATATTTTAATGACTTTATCTTATCATAATTTGAAGTATTTGCCTTTGTTGGGGAGTTGATTAAAAAACCAACAAAAAAAACCTAGCAGAATATTATTCTGCTAGGTTTTAAAAGATTCTATAATCTTATAATCAATTATCCTTCACTATCTATCTTATCCAAAAGCTGCTGTGTTGCTTCTGTATCGTCTCCACTTTTCTTAGCTAATTTAATCGCTTTTTTAGCGTGGCATTTAGCCTTTTTCTTGTTGCCAAGTTTGTAATAAAGATGAGCTACAGTATCCATGTTTTCATAGCGTTTTGCCATTTTTACAGATTGCTTCGCCCAACCCAATGCCTTTTCTAATAAAAGCACATCATCAATTACTTGAAAAAATGTCCAAGCTGTTTCATTCAATTCTGCATAATCTTCTACAT
>JBNMOV010000543.1:0-3233 GCA_051275765.1 Maribacter sp.
TATTCTCAATTATACGACTCAATTGAAGAATATATGAATTGGTATAATAATGAAAGATTACACTCTTCTTTAGGATATATTTCTCCTCTTGAAATGGAAGTGAAAATCAGAAATAATTTTAAAATAGTGGCTTGAGTAAATTAGTCACGTTTTTACTAGGAACTCCAGACCTTTAAATTAGTTAATAACAACTTCCAGAAGTACGCATAAATATGACAGCGAAACAAGTCAACCAACTTTTACGAAAAAGGCGTTCTATCTTTCCTAATATGTATATCCAGGACAAGGAAATTCCTAAGGAGATCATTCAGGAAATATTAGAAAATGCCAATTGGGCACCTACACATAGATTGACTGAGCCTTGGAGATTTAAAGTATTCGTAGGCGATAGTCGAAAAAAGCTGAGTGAATATCTGGGCCAGTATTATGAAAATAATACGCCTTCTGAAAAGTATTCAGACATGAAGCATAAGAAAACCTTGAGAAAGCCTCTACAATCTGCTTGTGTAATAGCGATCTGTATGCAACGTGATCCCAAGGAAAGTGTGCCAGAGGAAGAAGAAATTGCATCTGTAGCAATGGCTGTCCAAAATATGTGGCTGAGCTGTACAGCATACGAAATCGGTTGTTATTGGAGTAGCCCGAAATCTATGTCTAATGCTAATGATTTTCTAGGATTAGGAGAGGGAGAGCGATGTTTGGGGATGTTATATATGGGTTATCATAATGGTATAAAATTACAAGGAAAACGCCAAGCTATCGCTGAAAAGGTAGAATGGATGTGAAACTTTCGTTAAAGCATCCCTCAAAGATGGCCCTTGTCATTAGTTTGACGTTCCAATAAAGCAAAGCATCCAATTTCACTGTATCTTTGGTACTAGTTTTGCTACAATTATTAGATATAATAGATCAAGAGTTTACTTAAATTTAATTCCAAGCAATAATTATTTGATTAAATTTGTATATGTTCTTATTGAAAAATAATCTTTATTATGAAACAAATATTTTGCATCCTATTCTTATCTCTTAGCTTTATTAGCCTGAAGGCAGAAGGTATAGAATTCTTTCATGGTTCATGGGCTGAGGCTAAGGATCTTGCTATCAAAAGTGATAAAATTATCTTTGTAGACGCTTATACTTCATGGTGTGGACCGTGTAAGCGAATGGCTAAAAATGTATTTCCTCAAAAGTCTGTAGGTGATTATTATAATTCCAATTTCATCGCAGTAAAACTAGATATGGAAAAAGATGCGGATGGTCCTGCATTCGCTAGAGAATATCAAGTGCGTTCTTATCCTACCTTATTATTTATAGATGGTGGTGGAGAAGTCGTTCATCGTGCGGTAGGAGGTAAGCAGCCCGCAGATTTTGTCAATTTAGGCAAAATGGTCATAAAGAAAGTCGATAAGAGTGGAGATTACGAAAAAGAATATAAAGACGGAAAACGTGATCCAGAATTCATTTTCAAATATGTAAAAGCATTGAATAGTGCTGGAAAGCCTAGTTTGAAAATTGCTAATGAGTATATTAAAGCTCAAAAGGATTTAAGTACTGATTTCAATACCAAATTCTTATTCGAAGCAGTAACAGAAGCTGATTCTAGGCTATTTGATCTCATGATAAAGAATAAGTCTAGTATCGTTGAGATGTTTGGTCAGGATAAATTCGATCAGAAAATTATCTTGGTTACGAATAAGACTATTGATAAAGCGATAGAATATGGCAGTCTAGATTTATTGAAAGAAGCCAAGGATAAAATCAATGTTATTTCAGATAAAAAGAGAGCTAAATTATTCCATCTAAGAGCAGATAAAAAGTATTATCTCCTTACTGGTAATGTGAAAAATTATTTAAAATCTTCTGATAAGTATGTCAAGGAAATAGCAGGAAAAGATCCAGAATTGATGGAACAATTATCATTGGAAGTCAAAAAATATCTAGCTACAAATAAGAAAGCATTGAAGAAAGGAGAAGCATGGGCTAAAACAGCATTTGGACTTAATGAAAGTATCAATACCGCCTATACTTATGCAGATTACTTGTATATCAACGAAAACCCTGAAAAGGCCTTAGTCATTGCTAGTAAAGGTGTTGCTATCACTAATGCAGAAAAAAAGAATCCTTCTATGTTTAATGAATTGATTAGAAAGATCAATCTGAACATTTCAGAGTAGGACTATCATCACATCATAATATCACTACATATTTTAAATACCAATAATGAAAAAATTATCATTCTTTTTAGTTGCCATATTTATCAGCAGCTTTTCCTTTGCACAGGACGGAATTGCTTTCCAACATGACAAGTCATGGAGTGAAGTACTAGAATTGGCGAAGGAATCTGACAAACTCGTTTTTGTGGATGCTTATACGACTTGGTGTGGCCCATGTAAAAAAATGACGAAGGAAGTATTCCCTCAAAAATCTGTAGGAGACTATTATAATGCCAATTTTATCAGTGTAAAAATTGATATGGAAAAAGGCGAAGGTCCAGAATTGGCACAGTTGTATCAAGTTCGTGCCTACCCTACTTTGTTGTTCATCAGTGCTGCTGGAGAATTAGTGCATCGCAAGGCAGGATATATGGTAGCAGAGGAATTTATTTCCTTAGGAGAAGAAGCCAATGATCCTAGTCGTACACTATCTGGTATGGATGCCAAATTCGCTGATGGGAATAGAGAACCTGACTTTTTAAGACAATATACAGAAGCATCTTTCAATGCTGCTAATGGTGGCCATTCAATCGTTGCTTCTGAGTATTTGAACACTCAAAAAGACTGGGAAACAGAAGAAAATATGCAATTTATTTTCCAATATATCGATAATGCAGATTCTAAAGCATTCGATTATATCATTAAGAATCGTAAGCAATTTGAGGATTATTTTGGTAAGCCAATGGTAACACAGAAGGTACAAGGATTGATTTATAGCTTAATCTATTATACTGAACCTGCACCAACTATTGACGACATCAAAGGTATCTTCCAAAGATATTTTCCAGAAAAAGCAGATGTTCTTTATGCGAATTATAAGATGAGTTATTACCGTCAATTGGGTGATAGAGATGGTTATGCTGAAGCAGCTGTAGAGCGTTTTGCTAAGTATAATGTAGAAGATTATGCAGAATTGAATGAAACAGCTTGGACATTTTTTCAAGTAATTGATGATGTGCTTTTATTAGAAAAGGCATTGGGTTGGGCGAAGCAATCTGTAAAAATGGCAAAACGCTATGA
>JBNMOV010000544.1:0-3230 GCA_051275765.1 Maribacter sp.
GTACTCTTCCAAGAAAAGGCAGAATCTTTTTCCAAACTATTGAGCGATGCTCGTGCTGTTGATCATAAAGTATCCAGTATTTTATCTAAATTATTTTTTGCCTCTAAGGATAAACAAGCAAAAAACAGCATGGAAAAAGAAAGGGCTTATCATTTGGCACTATCTAGCTTATTTGAGCAGATCATTAGTCCTATGAAGGAATTGGCTCAGATTCATTTGACTACAGTCAAACAATTTAATCAGGATATAGGTAAGAACTACTATTCCATTGAAAAAGTGGATAGAGAAATAGAGGTGGAAAAATCAAAGGCAGTAGAAGGTATTTATCTCCAAAGACTTGTGCTTGCTGATGCAGCCAATGATTTACAAATATTAGAAGATGCACTTAGTGCTGCTGAAGATCGGCTCAAAAACTATATAGATGCAGGTGGAATAAATAATATTTCTGCATCAGAAGTCGCTATTATTTCTTCCAAAAGAGAAATCCTTAGCACTGGAGAAACGCATAAATTCGACTATTCTTTTTTCTTATTGAACGCTATTGATAAAATAGCCATTACCTTTGGCTTGTACCAAAAAGAAACTTCTAATCAGTACATTAAGAGTTTGGCAATGATTTTTGATTTTTAAGGAATAATTATTCTTCAGCTTTATACCAATTTATATTAGGAATCAATTGTGTATTTTTAATCTAAAATCTATTTGGTCATTTATTATTTCATTCGTACGGACATCTTCTAAAAGACCATAAAAAGATCCACTAATAAAACTGGAGTTCCTACTAAAAACGAGACTAATTTATTCAATCTTCGATTTTAAAGTTACTTCTGATTTTGATTTCCATTTCAAGAGGAGAAAGGTATCCTAAAGTAGAATGTAATCTTTCCGTATTATACGAATTCATATATTCTTTAATTGAGTCATATAATTGAGTCATATAATTGAGAATTAGGTGTTGTATTTGAATCGATAGAGCCATTCGTGTTTAATAGTTTTGAAAAGCTTTCTGCAACAGCATTATCCCAATAATTCCCTTTTCTGCTCCTACTTTGTATCAAATTACGATTAAAAGAAAAAAGAGGAGTGATTTTATTAGAAGTATATTGAGCACCTCTATCCGAATGAAAAATAAATCCCTTTTTAATAGCTCTAGTTTTTCGGGTATTCATCCAAGCTTGGTAAACCGTAGACTTACTCAAGTCTACGATAAACGGTTCTTTTCTCATAATGATATATATTTAGTTCCCTCAAAAAACATGTAGCTATTCGAGCACAATTTAAAACAAAATAAAAATAATTTATTTTTAAAAATAAACATTTAGTTTTTATTGATAGAACGCATTATGATACAATTAAGATGGATAAACATAGGGTTGTATTAGTATATTTCATTATATTTGGCAAAAAAACGACAAAATGAGATTACGCCTAAATTTAACTTGCAAGAAAGGCAGCATTCTAAAAAAAGACTACAAGCCCCAGTTATTCGCCGCAGTTTACAAAATGATCAATGACGGTAATTCTGAGTATAGCCAATGGCTACACGATTCCGGCTATAAGGATGGACATAAGAGTCTCAAGTTTTTTACCTATTCGGATATAAACATCATTCCACCCTTTTCTAATGATAATAAAAATTCAGAATTCAGACTGAACAGTGGCAAGGCAGAACTAGTCATTACTATGCTCGCGAAGGAAGCATTAGAAAGCATAGTAAAAGGAGCATTCAAAGAACAGACAATAACACTGAGAGGTTACGGAAATGATATTCAGTTTAATGTAAATGGAGTAGAAATGCTCCCTACTCCACACTTCAAAAACGTAGCAGAATTCAAGACCATTAGCCCTATATGTATCAACTTACAAAATAAGGAAAATGAAAAAGGGAAACATCTCCACCCCTTAATGGATCCAGAATACAACGATCTATTCATTCGTAATCTCAGAACCAATTATACTACAGCACAAAAACTAGGACTGATTTCTACCACTAAACAATTTAGAGAAGAAGACATAAGACTGGAAATACTCAGCGAACCAAAGCGTATCACTGTTCTAACTAAAAGACAACCAGGAAAAAAAGATATAAAATACAAATGCTATAATTTTTCATTCAGACTCCATGCACCAGCAGAAATAATAAGAGTGGGCTATGATGTAGGATTTGGAGTACAGACAGGACTGGGCTGTGTGGAGGTAATATAGAAAACTATACTTCTAGGTTCTTACAAATAAAAAAACTCATGAAAGAAAGCTTAGGAGCAAAAGAAAGGGTGCTCAAATTACTTTTTTTAGTAGTGGAATCACCACACAGATACACTAAAAAAGATTTGTCAGAAATGTTGAGTTGTTCCGAAAAATCCATCTATAATGGTTTCAAGGATTTAGAACGGGAAGGAGTAGAAGCGAAACAGGACGAAAGAGCAAGGTATTACTTTTTAGAAAGTAAGCAATACCATCACCTTCAGGATTTACTACTATTTACAGAAGAAGACAGAGGACTATTGGCGAGTACAATAGACTCCTTGAGTAAGGGCAAGCGAGCAGAAAAACTCAAGCGAAAACTAGCAGGAATCTACGACTTTAAAAAACTAGGCCACTCATTTCTCAGAGTGCCATACCTCACCAAAGTAGATAAACTAGAAGAAGCCAAAAAAAATAAAAAGATAGTCATACTAAAGGACTACAACTCATCCAATAGCAATACCCTCACAGATAGACGTGTAGAAGTTTTTCATATCACAGCCAATGCGGACACGATCCAAACTTACGATATAGAACAAAAAGACTTACGGCATTTTAGATTATCTCGTTTCACTAGAGTCGTCATTACAGATGACACATGGCAATATGAAGGACATCATGTCATCCGTAAAACAGATCCTTTCAGAATAGTAAACAATAACCAGATATTCCTACACATCCGCTTCAGGATAGGAGCAAAAAATGAATTGTTAGAACGCTTCCCACTCACCAGAACCCATATCATAGAATCTGACGAAGAAGGAATCTACGATCTGCAATGTCATGTAAACCGAAAATTCTACGGCATCACCAATTTTATATTAGGCTATCACCATGATCTAGTAGAAATCTGTGCTCCAGATGAACTAATAGATCACTTAAACGAAAAAATAAAATCAATGAATTTCTAACTTTTGGAGGGGGTTGCAAATGGCTGTCCATGATGAAGTAGATATTTGTTTTAAATAAGGAAAAGAAGAAATAAT
>JBNMOV010000545.1:0-3227 GCA_051275765.1 Maribacter sp.
AAAGACCATTCTTCCTCCATTTCTGGTTCTTGGATTTCTGTACTCAAACCACCAATTCCCCAAATTTGAACAATCGTTTTATTATCCTTAGAAGGAAAATAAGTATTGAAAGATAAATCTTGAAAATTATTCGTCGTCCTAGCATCGACTACGTGTAATCCTGCTGCATTCAAAATTCCTAAAGTAGAATATCTATAATTGAATAAATAAGAACTCCTTCCTTTTTTAATAGGTCCTTCTGTAGCAAAATCTAAACCTAATAAACCAGCCTTAATCGTATATTCTTGCTTATCTCGATTTCCTTTTCTGAATTTCATATCAAATACGCCAGCAAAAGCATTTCCATATTCTGGAGCAAAAGCACCAGTAGAAAAATCAGAATTGCTCAATACACTTCCAGAAAAAGCAGAAATACCACCACCAGAACCACCACGCCGAGCAAAGTGATTAGGATTAATAATCTCCACACCTTCCAATCGCCAAAGCACGCCAATAGAAGAATTACTTCTCACCACAATGTCATTATTATTATCCTGTCCCATTTGAACACCTGCAAATCCCAGTGCCATTCTAGAAGGGTCAGCGATACTTCCTGGATATTTTTGTGCTTCTTCCACAGAAAAAGAACGAGAACTGATGATATTCATATCATTCAGCGGACGATTCGTTTTTTGTGAATTACCATAAACCACAGCGATAGAATCTGTAGCTTGAATCACACTTTCTATCAGTTCTATATTCAAATCCAGTTCTTTAGCAGAATTCAAAATAATTCCCTCCGCAAAGAAAGTCGAATAACCAATATATTCACAAACAATATCACGCCTTCCAATAGGCACATTTTCTATCCTAAAACTACCATCAATATCAGTAGTCGTACCTATAGGATCTTCTAGGTTAGAAACATAAACTGTTGCACCAATCAATGGTTGTTGAGAATCCTTATCGAGTACAAAACCTTTGACAGTTTGGCTAGGTACATCTGTTTGAGCAATAGAAAATGATACGATTCCTAAAAAAAGAAGGAGTATACTGGCTAATTTTTTCATCTGTTATTATGTTCAATTAATAACAAGGTACGAACGCATAAAAACAATTTTATTTAAACCGCAGAGTTTTTATGAATTTTTGCAGAGTTTCGTAGAGGAATAAGCATGAATACTCTACGAAACTCTGCAGAAAATTCCTTTTGTAACTCTGCGGTTAACTATTTGCAATTAAATATCGTTTTATAAGAAATGAACAAAACCCTGTTTTTTCTTGTAATTTTACAATGAAGTAATTTTAAACAACTTCAATACAATTAATTTACAACAATAATTTAGAATGAAAAAAATATCATTATTAACTTGGTTGGGAGGAGCATTACTCTCCTTGGCTTTTATAGCATCTTCTTGTGGAGTAAGTAAACAAGCTCTCACGCCACAGATGGTGGATGGCTCTTATGCGGCTAAGGAAAAAGCACTCCTGTGGAGTATATCTGGTAAGAAATTGAAAAAGTCATCTTACCTTTTTGGTACGATTCACATGATAGACAAAAAAGATTTCTTCCTGCCAGAATATGTGAAGACGGCATTTGACGAATCTGAAAATGTAGTATTTGAAATCAATACGGATGACATGACAGATATGTCTGCTATGGGAAATATGATGGACATGATGTTCATGGATGATGGCACGACATTGAAAGATTTATTTAGTGAAGAAGATTACAAAAGAGTCAAGAAAAGTCTCAATGAAAATCCTCTGATGATGATGATGGGAGATATGGTGGATAAAATTAAACCATTATTCTTGAGTGCGATGATAGACCAAGGCGATATGGGCGACGAAGGTGGCAGTCCTCTTGGCGGCGGCGGCGGAATGCTAGGTATGGGTGGGAACATTATGTCCTACGAAATGGAATTAACAAAAATGGCAAAGGCTGCTGAAAAGCCAATCGCAGGATTGGAAACAGTAGCATTCCAAATGAGTATGTTTGATAGCATATCTTTAGAAGATCAGGCGAATATGCTGTTACAATCCCTAGACGGAGACAAGAGCGAAGGGGAAGATGCATTATCTCAACTGGTAGCTTTGTATAAGGCACAAGATATTCCTGGCTTACATCAGATGATTCATGAACAATCTGCTGACTCTGCTGATTTTGAGGATAAGCTACTTAATATGAGAAATAAAAATTGGATTCCTCTAATGGCTGAACAAATGCCAGAAAATGTAACTTTCTTCGCCGTAGGTGCAGGTCACTTAGGAGGAGAAGAAGGTGTAATAGCTTTATTGAGAAAGGAAGGATATATTGTCGTTCCTGTATTGAAATAGAGGTTTTAGCCGCTATACCGCTTCGCTTTTATACACTAGGTTTTCTTGTCTAGTGTATAAAAGCGAAGCGGTATAATATCTAAAAGCGAAGCGTTCTAAAATCTAAGATCTAAAGAAAATGTCAGCAATAATAAAAACAGTTAGAGGTTTTACGCCCAAATTTGGAAAGGATTGTTTCATCGCAGAGAATGCTACGATTGTAGGAGATTTGGAATGTGGAGATGAATGTAGTTTTTGGTTTCAATCTGTGGTACGTGGTGATGTGAATGCCATTAGGATGGGAAATAAGGTCAATGTACAAGATGGAGCGATCATACATTGTACTTACGAACAGGCTGCGACGACCATTGGAAATAATGTATCTATTGGTCACAGAGCGATCGTACATGGCTGTACGATAGAAAATAATGTATTAGTAGGAATGGGAGCGATAATTATGGATCATGCTCATGTGCCTAGCAATGTATTGATAGCTGCTGGAGCAGTGGTATTGGAAAATGCTAAATTAGAACCTAATTCTATCTATGCTGGTGTTCCTGCCAAAAAGATAAAATCTCTAAGTCCAGACAGATTCGAGAATACGATCAATCGTATTGCTAATAATTATGTGATGTATGCGAGTTGGTTTGAGGAAGAAGAATAGGATAGTAGAAACTGGAAACTAGAAATTAAAAAGTAACGACAAATGAAGAATTATTTGAGCGTTGCAAGCAAAAATTAATAGATGGAGATTCTTATGGAGATGTTGTCAGGTTTATGAATTATCAAGAAGTAGAGCAAGGCACTATTGATGAGATACTTCAACGACTAAAAAAAGAAAGGACAGAAGGGAATTTAATTAATGATGATTTTGTAAAAATAGCAAAAGAAGAAAACCTAGCAAGAGCCATAATGGCTCTTATCATAGG
>JBNMOV010000546.1:0-3223 GCA_051275765.1 Maribacter sp.
CCTTATTACCTATAGTCTCAGAAATATAGATCGGAAGACTCACCAGCTCTCCAAGAATAAGACTTTGTATCTCTCTGCCCACTACCAGTGCCTGATCTATGATATTCTTCGCTTCTTGGATCTTGTCCTGCTGATCTACTACCGCTTGCATCACATCTATAAACGGACTACCAGGAGGTGGCATCATACTCTGCTTTGCATGTAGTGTAGCCATATAATCTTCTAGAGAGCTGTCTAGTACGTCGAACTGAAACTGACCTCCCACGATGGGTACATTGAGTAATACTGGCTCACCGCTAGACGGTAGTACATTATCCCTATGTGGCAATACTCCCAAACCACCAGCCTCAGAAAGAGAAGTAAGGTGACTCAAAGGAGCCATCGGTAGCTTAGCTACTGGTCGGATAGTCTTAGTAGGATTACCATGAGCCGATACGTCATACGAAGTAAGCATGATGCCTAAGCTTAGCAGTAGTAGTTTCAAATATATTTTCATCGTGTTGTTGTTTTCTAGTTTGTAAGTTGAGTTATTTATGTATTGTCATCTTCGCGGATTCGCCAGAAGTCTTCGCCCCAGTTTTTGTAGAGATTTTCAGTAGTGATCCATGGTTCATCAACCTCTTGATGTACTAGAATCATTTTATGTATCAATTCAAAAATATTATTTGCTATAAAAGTGACAATTTTCGAATTTGAATTGTGGTAAATTTTGTCACAATTATGATCTCCAATTCCTAACATCAAGCCCCCCCAATAGCCGTGATTGGCGATAAATAACAGATCTTTTAAATAGTCTTTATTACTGGGCTCAAATGTTAATAGCTCTTCCAACTCCTTAAATGACTCAAGTCCAAACTCATCATGCTCATGTGTAAAAGGATCAAAGTTCAAAGAAGAATATATAAGATTTGTAAACGACTTTAATTCAGTTGAATTTGAAGCTTTATAATTTTCAAACGCAAAATATGGTTCAAAAACGCTATAAAAAGACTTAAATATAGGAGGTAGAATAATTCCGTATTTTTCCTCTAGTGGTTCTGTATTAAGAATTTCTTTTCTAAAGAGAAGAATTTTTATTATGTTTTTATCTATCATTTTAATATAATTTTTTATTCTAATTCGTATTCAAATAGCCCTGACACATCTGTATCAGCCGTTTGATTCAAATGCGTTCCATCTGGCCCAAATCTCGTAGCATGACCTCCCGAATGATTTATTGGATTATGAATTTCAGATGGAATTGGGATAAGATCTTTCCCATTTTCATGATGATGCCATGTTTGTGAAATCCAATCGCTTTCCACTTCAAAGTCTCCTCCATCTCGTAGAATATCAATCCTTGTTGTAGATATTTTATTTCCACTAGTTGTCGAACGCCTTACAGTGTTAGGAGGGTAGTTATTTATTGCCCAAGTTGAAGCTTTCCCCAAATCTGAATTTCTTGCAGCACCATGTAATACTGTAGGACTTACCTTCTTCCAATCTCCCGTATATTTAGTATCAAACTCCAAACCGTTAAGATAAATCTTAGTTCTGTGCTTCCAAAATTGAGGGAATCCAAATTTATTAAATTCTAAATTTATAATTTTTCCTCCAAAAGTAATCGGTTTGAATGTCGGGAAAGGCGGTTTTACTGTTGCTGGGAAACCCATGTTTTCATATAACTTGTTGACATTCTCTAGGAAATCATCACTTTTGCCAGCAAGTTTTTCTAATAACTCTTTATTTAATCTTACCCACTCTGGTCTTCCTCCTAGCTTCTTCCAAACATCCACAACATCAGGAAAATCACTAAACAAAACATTAAAGTCATCAATTTTTTCATAAAAGTCATTAACAAATTTCGATTGAAGAATATCATTCAGTGCTTTGACTTTCGCTGAGAAGATTGGGTTAGCTACTTTATCCCTTATTTTTTCTAATCTAGTTAAGAATTTTTTTACTGGACCAAAAACTGAAGCAGCTTTCCCGGATGGTAAAATCAATACGTCTGGTATCAATTTCCTAAGCTCTTTGAAAATCGTTGCACCCGCAGCGCCCATTATAACCTCTAAGCCAAAACTAGTTAGTGCCTTAACCCGATTATACGATCCGAGTTGACCAGGTGCCAATAAGTCCCCGACAGCGCCAGTTACCATTTGATCGATCATATCCTTTGTAATTCCAGTGACTGCAGACCAAATGCCATCTATAGTTTTTTGTGGCTCGCTCACTAAATTTTCAATTAATGATTTCAGTTCTATGATTTCTGTCACCTTTCCAGCTACGGCATCTACTGCTGCAGCTATTGGTGCTGGAATATTGATTAGCTTTTTATTATACTCACCGTCAGTTTTATTCCATAAGCCTTTACTTACTTCTTTATTCTCAATAAGCACCCGAGCTTCTTGGTAAGCAAATAATAGAAATTCAAAAATGTTAGAATTTTTCACTTTCAACTCCCCTTCGTTTACAATATCCATTGGGACACCATCAGTTGGGACTGTTAGAGGATCTATAAATGATCCATTTAGATTATTTTCAATTTCAATTTCAGCATCAATTTTCTCATGTGCTATTTCCTCCAGCATAGTGCCAATCTGTGCCTTTGACGAGGTAATATCTGTATGCTTTTCTATTTTCTCAATATTGGTGAATAATCTAGAGGTTAGACGTCCATCTTTGTGGTAATGGAAGCCCAAGAAAGTAGGAGTATCACCACCCCATTTGCTACTGACCCATTTTTTAAAATAAGTATTATCATTTATCTTATTGATTATAACCTGAATCTCCGCATGATCCGTAATCTCTCTCTTTATGCCATGTCTATGGTAATTTTCATGTAATATTAGTTCTCCATTATTCTTTTCCTCTAATACATATGTGACTCCACTCTCGGTTAAATCATGTACATATTCATCTGCTTTTGTAAGCATCTCATCAAGCATCCCGATATTAAATTGACCACTAGACCTGTTGCCTAAGATGCTTCCTAACTTCACTGTGACCTCGTCAGACCCTGGAGGAAAAGGACAGTTACTATTAGCTCCAATATCATTTTTAGCTGTAAATTCAACATCAGAAGCAGTAATATTTGTAGCAGAACAATACTCATTAAAATAATTTTCAGTAGAGTTACATATAAAAAACACATTGGCGGTCTCCGTCTTACTATGAAATTTTTTCATGAATTGATCGGACGAATCATACGCCTCTTTTGGAGTCATATCACCCAAGTATTCAT
>JBNMOV010000547.1:0-3215 GCA_051275765.1 Maribacter sp.
ATGCCTAAGATAAACATGATACTACCCAATGAAATATTTTCTGAAATAGAAATCAAATCCCTCATGCAGCGTTCCGATTGGAAGGGGACATCGGAAGTATTAAAAATATGGCTTTGGATTATATTCGCAATGGTATTATCAGCCATTTATCCACATCCAATCACGATTATTATCTCCTTATTCATTCTTGGTGGAAAACAACTAGGCTGTGCCATCATTATGCACGATGCTTCTCATTATTCCTTATTCAAAAGTCAGGCATTGAATAGGGATATTGGTAATTTTTTAGGAGCTTGGCCTATCTTACATAATGTGCAGCAATATCGTCCTTATCATCTCAAACACCATCGCCACACAGGAACAGAAGACGATCCAGATTTGATATTGGCAATGAATTTCCCTACCTATTTGGCTTCTTTTATTAGGAAATTATTACGTGATTTATCTGGTATTAATGGTATCAAAGGTACATTAGGAATAATAGCGATGCACATTGGTTATCTTACTTATAGTCTAGGTGGAAAAGCAGAAAAAATGAAGGATAGTTTATCGTCAAAGGAGAAATTATCGATGTCTTGGAAAAATCTTAGAGGACCTGTTTTCTTTCATGTTATAATGTTTGGCACTTGCTGGACAGTAGGACAATCTTGGCTATATCTGCTCTGGTGGATCGCACATTTTACGACTTATAATTTTTCCTTACGCATCCGTTCTATGGCAGAACATAGCATGACACCAGACTTGTCAGATCCTTATCAGAATGTAAGAACGACCTATGCAAATTTCATCGAACACATCCTTTTTGCTCCTTTGTATGTTAATTATCATGCTGAGCATCATTTACTCATGGGTGTACCAGCTTATCATTATCCTAAAATGCACCAAATGTTATTGAAAAAAGGATATTATGAAAAAGGCATTTTGTCTAATGGATATTGGTCATTAGTAAAACAAGCTGCTGGATTATCAAAAGCGTAAGTCAATAGTCATGTTTAGGAAATTCAACGATAAGAAACGAACGGCAAAAACAGTATATGACCTCAATGGTCTGAAATTCCCTGTGCATATCTATTATGAAAACAGGCGTAATGTAAGAGCATCTATTGGCAAAAAATCTGTCAATTTAAGAATGCCTTATCGTACATCTGATCCTGAAAAAACTAAGTATTTTGACTGGTTCGAAAATTGGTTGAAAAAGAATGAGGGTTATCTAAAGGATCATTTTAAGACTAAATCTTATCAAACAGGAGATACGATCGTAGTTGGAGATAAATCATACCTATTAGACATTCAGAATAGTGATAATAAAACACATTCTGGAAAATTAAGAAATGGCACGATTCATTTATATATCAATCAATCACAAGATGGTTATCACAAAGCGATTAAGACGCTGTTGTCGAGGATAGTTGGTAATGATTTTTTGCCAGAAATGGAACGAAAAGTCAAGGAATTTAATCACCTCTATTTTAAAGTACCCGTAGAAGGCGTGAAATTAAAATATACTTCTTCGAGATGGGGAAGTTGCTCATCTAAGGGAAATATTAATTTTTCAACACGTTTGTTATTTGCTCCAGAAGAAGTGGTAGATTATGTAATCATCCATGAGCTAGCCCATAGAATAGAAATGAACCATTCCCCTCGATTTTGGAAACTGGTATCAGATGCCATGCCTGATTATAAGAAGCATGAAGTCTGGTTAAAAGAACATGGAAAAAAATGTGATTTTTAAGATTTTGCCCTAGCTTCAGCACGTGCTATCTGCTTAGTCGCCAAGTTCAATAAAGTCCTTCTAAATAACCAAGGAAAATGACGCTTCAACCAAAAACTAAATCTAGCCTGTCTAGGCAATACGATATGTAATTTCCCTTTTCCTGCTTTTTTTAGCATTTCTAAGACAGCTTCGTCTGGCAAGAAACTGGTTTTACCCAGCAACTTTCTACCCGCTTTTATAGCATTTTCAGAACCTCTCGCATTACCCATGATATTCGTCTTAATGAAGGTAGGCATCACTACAGAAATCTTTATTCCTAAAGGCTCAAACTCGTAATATAAACTTTCTGAAAGAGAGATTACAGCCGCTTTTGTCATATTATAAGGACTCATTCTAGGAGCATTCGCAAAACCAGCAGCACTAGCGATATTGATGATATGACCAAAACCTTGCTTTCTGAATGTAGGTGTGAAAAAGTAGCAGCCATATAGTACGCCCATTTGATTGATACCAATCATCCAATCCCAGTTTTCCAAGCTATATTCATGGAATGCACCACCATCACCTACTCCTGCATTATTCACTAACAAGTCGATTCCTCCTTGTTGTTCAACGAAAATATTAGCAACTTGCTCAAATCTTTTTCTATCAGAAACATCCAAGGAAAATAAAATAGGTGTTCCTCCTAAAGCCCTCACTTCCTCTGCTGTTTTTTCCAGCTTTTCATTATTAATGTCAGACATTCCTATCGTCCAGCCATCCTTAGCAAGATGTGTACAGAATGATTTACCTAAACCTTCTGCTGCTCCTGTGATAAAAGCTCTTTTTTCTGAATATCTCCTAGTTAGTTCTAACATCTGATTTTTCGTTTATGCTGCAAGATAAAAAACATGGTTTCATTATTCTATTCTTTCATGGATTCATTGCCCATAAATATTGACAGCTGATTACAGCAAAAGGAAATTCATGTAAAAGACCATGTTTTCCTTGATATCATCTGGTCCATCTGGTCCTTTTTCTACCCCAAAGATAGATTTATCCACATTAAAACTAAGGTTCACATGTAAATAGGATTTGCTATCTCTTACATATGGTTTTATCGTACCAGCTGTTATGATAGGACTAGACTTTCCTTTTAGGTTCATCTTTCCTTTGATGGTAATTTTTTGCTCATTAGAAAACGAAAGCTCTTGTGAATTTTCTATTTTTTCAAAGCTAAAAGAAGCATTAGGATAACTTTCTCCATCCAAAATAGACGTATGTATTGCTTTATCTAATCCATCATCTCCCATAGTAATGGCTGTAATAGGAATATTGAAAGTACCTGTTGCATTTTTTAGATTATCGTCGCTCTCTAGTATCAATTCTCCGTTTAGCTCCTTAACTTCTCCTGTATATCCATCCAATGGCTGCATAAAACTGAAATAAATCATCGGAATATTATCAGCAAATGCTCCTACTACTTTCCATTCTTTTTTAGATTCGAATAATGATTTATCCT
>JBNMOV010000548.1:0-3210 GCA_051275765.1 Maribacter sp.
TGAATTTATTCATTTTGGAATTCATTGGGCTATTATACGCATTATATTCTAGCTTCCAAATCATAAATCAATATAATAGTGGAAAAAATTCTCGCTCAAAAATTATTGCAAATAAAAGCAATTAGATTAAACCCGCAAAACCCATTTCAATGGGCTTCTGGAATATTATCTCCCATTTATTGTGATAATAGAATAGTACTGTCTTATCCAGAAGCAAGGGATTTAGTAAAAAAAGCATTGGCGGAAGCCTCTGCAGATTTCGATTTTGATGTAGTTGCAGGTGTAGCTACAGCAGGAATTGCACATGGAGCCTTATTAGCAGATGCTATTGGAAAGCCATTTATATACGTACGTAGCAAACGTAAAGAACATGGTAGACAAAACCTTATAGAAGGAGAATTGAAAGAAGGAGCGAAGGTTTTGATGGTAGAGGATTTGATTTCTACAGGAGGAAGTTGCCTCAAAGCGGTAGAAGGAGTAAGAGAAGCAGGAGGAAAAGTAGCTGGAGTATTGGCACTATTCACTTATGGTTTTCCAGAATCAGTAGAGGCATTCGAGAAAGAAAATTGCCCATTCAAAACATTGAGTAACTATCCTGCTATGCTAGAAGTCGCATTGGAAAATGGCTATCTCAATAATGATGAAAAAGAACTGCTTTCCGAATGGCGTAAAAACCCAAAAGAATGGGCAAAGCAATTCGCATAAAGCTTTGTTTAAAAGTTTCCTTTAAACCTTTGACGTAGAAAAGTTTTTAAAGTTAAGAAATAATTATCGATCTAATAATATAAATGTCTAGCGCCTAATAATCTAGCGTCTAGCGTCTAACATTAAAAAAATGGCATCAGTACTGAATAAGAAATCAGAAGAATTCATAGAAGAATACTTGAATAATGCTTCTCCAACGGGTTTTGAATCTCCAGGGCAGCGTATATGGTTGGATTATCTAAAACCATATATAGATGATTGGGGATCTGATAATTATGGAACAGTATATGGGGTCATTAATCCAGGTCAGGATTATAAAGTGGTTATAGAAGCTCATGCAGATGAGATTTCATGGTTTGTATCTTATATCGGAGATGATGGAATGATTACCGTTTGTAGAAATGGAGGTTCTGATCACATGATAGCTCCGTCTAAAAGAGTAAATATCCATACTCGAAGAAATGGCATCGTAACTGGTGTATTTGGTTGGCCAGCGATTCATACTCGTAAGGGCGAAAATGCCAAATTAGCACCAAGCATAGAAAACATCTTTATTGATGTAGGTGCAATTTCTAAAAAGGAAGTGCTAGACATGGGCGTTCATGTAGGTTGCGTAATTACTTATCCAGATCCTATCATCAAATTGAACAATCGCTATTTCTGTGGAAGAGCATTGGACAATAGAATGGGCGGTGTATGTATAGCAGAAGTAGCACGTTTATTGAAAGAAAATAGCGTTAAACTTCCTTATACACTTTATATTGTCAATTCAGTACAAGAAGAAGTAGGATTGAGAGGTGCAGGAATGATCGCACATACTTTAGAGGCAGATTTGGCTATCGTTACAGATGTTACGCATGATACGACTACTCCTATGATCAATAAAAAAGTCTATGGAGATGTGAAATGTGGAAGTGGACCATCCATAACTTATGCTCCAGCTTGTCATAATAACGTAGTTCGATTGGCAGAGGATGTAGCTGTTGATAATGAAATTCCATTCCAACGTGAAGCGGCAAGTCGTAGCACAGGAACAGATACAGATGCTTTCGCTTATTCCAAAGGAGGTACACCATCTATCTTATTATCATTGCCATTAAGATATATGCACACCACTGTAGAAATGGCTCATATCGATGATATTGAAAATACCATCAAATGGATGTACGAACTATTGAAAGTCGTTAAAAAAGGACAAAGCTTTAAATTTATTTAAAGAAACCTTACCCTAAAAAATATAAAAAAAGTCAATCCAAATTTATTTGGATTGACTTTTTTTATTTAACTAATCTTATACCAATTTAAGTCATAAATGTCGCACATAATTCCAAGAATTTAAGCGATTACGTCGTTAAAAATACTCGCCATAGCTATGGCTATGCCTACGTTTTTTGCCTAGTACTCACTTAAATTCTTAAGCAAACCCAATGCGACTTTATAAATTTAAATTGGTATTATACATTTGGGTTCTCTGGTTATTTGAAATACTGTTTTTATTTATAGGCAAAGACTAGGATTGACCTTTAGATCTTTATATTCTCCAAATAAAACTCCACCCAATCCCTATGGTCATAATGCCATTCCTTCACTTCATCAAAAGCTAAAAAAGCAACATCCTCACTTTCATAAGATTTTTTCAATTGTCCGCCAGTTACGCTACAATGATATAAAATATGGTACGAACTATAAGGATATTTTTCATTGGCAACTCTAGAGAAAATACGAATCATCCGATTGATTTTAGCATTGAAACCAGTTTCCTCCTTGACTTCCTTAATAATATTTTCTTCTGGAGAAAGTCCTGCCTCACACCATCCTCCAATGACACACCATGCCTTATCATCCGTTCTTTTTTCTAATAAAATTTCGCCCTTTTTATTTTCGATAATCGCATTTACACCTACTTTGGGCGTAACATATCCAACATCAGTAAGAGGAACTAACTGAATATCTCCAAAATGAGGAACATACGTATATAACGCCTCGATTTTATCCAGGATATCTTGAAATCGATTGATATTATGAATGTCTTTAGCGTAATTCTTACCTGTTTGTGCAGAATGCTGTAATTGTTCTAACATGGAAAATATATCTGTTGGATTCATGGCGTAAAGATAATAGTCACTTTTGTAAATTCAGCGTATATCATACAAGTTTAATAAAGAAGATTCATCTATTTAGAGAGTTTTTACTTATGCTTTTGAATAGCAAAACAGGAATTTTTTTCATGAAATTAAATTTGCTTTTTCATAGAAATGGAACAAATATTATACTTGGTTATGTACTTATTTTTATCTTTTTTTTAAGAAATATCAAATTTTTATTTCTTTTTTATTTCTTTTTTAATATCAACCAATATAGTATATTTAATGTATATCATATTGATAATAAGTTTTTTACACATTATTAATTTACACTATTTAAATTGAATTGCTCGTTTTTATAAAAAACATTAAAAAGTATAAAATAAAAACAAATGTAAGAGTACTGCTTGGTGCCATTAGG
>JBNMOV010000549.1:0-3183 GCA_051275765.1 Maribacter sp.
AATATATTGGGAATCTGATCCAGATTTTTATTATAAATATGATTCTGTTGATGAAATTCCTAATTGGGCTGAGGAAAATTATAAACTGAGGAAAAAGGTGGAAAAATTAATCATTCAAGGTAAATTTCCAGAAAAAATAAGTTATAGCCCTGATCCATATAGAATTCCTAAAGAAATCGATATTTTCAATAAAATTCCAAGGAAATTACTTCTGCCAAGTACAGGAAAAGATGGTGCTGTTTTATGCAATTAATTCTTTTATGGCAAATACTTACTCAATGCTTGCAAAAAAGGAGATGCTTGATAAAAAATATGATATTATAAATATTTGTATTGATGTATATACATCTATTTATCAGTCAGTTAAAAAAGTAAAAGTATTATAATTTTTACTTTCCAAAGGTGCTGATTTTGATAATACTGGAGATGAATTAGAAATATATCCTATCCATAATGCAGCAATAGAAGGTAAAAATCCATCTATTAGGATGTTGCTAAAATATGGAGCTGATATTGACTCAACATCACTCGACAAAGGAAGAACAGCATTGCATATTATTCTTGGTATTAGCATTGAATATCATTGGAAAAGGTACAAATTAATTAATACCTTAAAAACACTACTCAAAAACGGTGCAAACCTTCATATTAAAGATCTAAAAGGTAAAACGCCGCTTGATTTAGCAATCGCTAGTAAAAACGAAGCAGCTATTAATGTGATCAAGGAATTCCAATCAAAATGAAAAAAGATAGAAAAATGATGAAATCAAATATCAAACTGGTCATATTTATACCAATATTACTGATTATTTTTTCATGTAATAATCAAGCTAAGATCGAGCAGTCGTTTGAAGTAAAATTTGAAGGAGCATTGAAGAATATAATGCATAAAGGAGATTTATCTGCTAAAGTAAATCTATCAGAATACGAGCATACTAAAAATCTTTATGGACTTGGTGCTATCGAAAATTTAAAAGGAGAAATCCAAATATTCAATGGTCAGCCTATTAATTCATCTGTTGAAAATGGAATAATAGAATTTGATAGTAGCTATTCAAAAAGTGCAACGCTCTTTGTTCATGCTGTTGTAGAAAAATGGGTTTCATTTCCAATACCTAACAAAATTGTTTCTACAAAAGAATTAGAAAAGTATTTAGAAAAAACTGCTTCAGAAAACAACATTGATATCAATCAACCATTTCCATTTTTAATTGATGGCACAGCAAAAGAATTAAGTTGGCATGTAATTAATTGGAAGGATGGAGATACAGAACATTCACACGAAAAGCATATTTCATCAGGTTTAAATGATACGATAGAAAACGAAGAAGTAAAGATGTTAGGGTTTTATTCCAATTCACATCATGCTATTTTTACACATCATACTACAAATATGCATATTCATATGAAATTAGCTAATAGTCAAATTGCAGGGCATATTGATGAATTAAAATTAGGACAGAATATGATACTAAAACTACCTGAAAATAAATAAAATATTTCATCAATTCCAGATACTTATTTATTCGCCATCCCTTAAGTAAAAACAATCTAAACTATTGATTAGTGAAACGTATTTAATAAATTGAGCCAGAATGGGTAGTGATTTTTTCTTCTAAAGAATTCAAAAAATCGTTGCATAGCCGTAGCTACGAAACTATTTTTTGAATTTTTTAGAAGGAAAAAGAACAAGCATAATGGCTCATGTTATTGAATTCGTTTCACTTAGCCAACAGTCTGTCCTTGAATATTTTTTATTTTGAAGGTAATTTCAGTATTTTTGGTATAAGGAAATATTTATACTTCTACCAATGTAGAAGCAAAATTCTTATTGTATATTACTAAAAAATATTCACAAAAAAACTTAATAAAATGAACTTTACAGCAGAACATTTGAAAAAAGTAAAAACAAGAAATGACTTAATTGATATTGCAAAAGAAAACAATATTCCTATTTCAAAAACATTGAACAAATTACGATATGAAGCCGAGTTAGTCATGTTGCAAACTGAATTAATGAACCTTCAAAAATGGATAGCACAAAAAGGAATGAGAGTTGCTGTAATATTTGAAGGTAGGGATGCTGCGGGCAAAGGAGGCTCCATAAAACGATTCAAAGAACATTTGAATCCAAGAACATCAAGAGTCGTGGCATTGACTAAACCAACTGATGTAGAGCGAGGACAGTGGTATTTTAGGCGATATATAAAAGTGTTACCTAACCCTGGGGAAATTGTGTTTTTTGATAGAAGTTGGTATAACCGGGCAGTGGTCGAACCTGTAATGGATTTTTGCACTAAAGATCAATATGACAAATTTATAGTACAAGTACCTGAATTCGAGCATTTGCTTTATGAGGATAATTTGATAATTATCAAACTTTGGTTTTCTATTTCTAAAGACGAACAAAAAAAGAGGTTTGATGCTCGATTAAGTAATCCATTGAAGAAATGGAAATTTAGTCCTGTAGATGTGAAAGGGCAAGAATTATGGGAAAAATATACTTTCTATAAAGAACAGATGTTTAGTAAAACTCATACAAATTTTAGTCCTTGGATAATCGTGAAAACGAATGACAAAAAACAGGCAAGACTGGAAAGTATGAGATATGTACTATCTCAATTCGATTATAAAGGGAAAAGAAATTCAAAGGTATCGCTTTTGCCTGACCCTAATATTATAATGAGGTATCATAGAAGTGCTATTCAAATTGATATTTAGAGCATGTTTAATTTTTTTACTTAATTTTTAATCATTCTCTTAAAAACAAACCATAAACATGATGAATCTAACAGAGGAAGAACTTGTGCTCCTTAATTCTAAGGTAGGTTTACATACTCTTCTTAGCAATAAAAAGGTTAATATTCCAAAAGTTTTGGAAGAAGTAAAATATGCCCATGACCTAAAAAAGAAACAAGAAGAATTGATCAAACTCCAAAATTGGGTAATAAAGGAAAATAAGAAAGTAGTCATTCTTTTTGAAGGAAGAGATGCTGCTGGTAAAGGAGGTGCAATAAGGCGAATTACGGAATATATAAATCCAAGGCATTTTAAAATAGTTGCTTTAAATATTCCTACCAGTGACGAAAGAAAACAATGGTTTTTTCAACGATATATTAATCAGTTGCCAAAACCAGGAGAAATCGTATTCTTTGATAGAAGTTGGTATAATCGAGCAGTGGT
>JBNMOV010000550.1:0-3173 GCA_051275765.1 Maribacter sp.
ATACTTCATTAACAGCACTTTCCTTAGGTTTAATCCCTGTAATGGGACAATGCAAAACACCTAATAAAGCTACTAAAGATCCAGCTTTGATGTGTGATCCAACTACTTTGGATTATTATGGAGCTGGACCATTTTATACCGCAAATCCTCCTACTTTATCTGATAATAAATTAGCTAGTGATAGTGAAGCTGGTACTCGAATGATCATCAGTGGACGTGTCTTCAACCTAGATTGTAATCAAGCTATTCCTAATACTATTATAGATATTTGGCAAGCGAATGATGCTGGAGCATATGATAATGCTGGCTATAACCTACGAGGACAAGTACTGAGTAATGAACAGGGTTTCTATATGTTTGAAACGATTCAACCAGGCAAATACCTCAATGGTTCAAGCTATCGCCCTTCTCATATTCATTTTAAAATTACGCCTCCAGGATTCAATGAATTGACGACGCAGCTATATTTTGAGGGTGATACAGATATTCCAGCAGATGCAGCAGCTTCTATTACTTCTGGCAATTTCGATGCTTCTCATCGCATTATTTCCTTAACTGCGAACAATGAAGGAGTACTCGAAGGAACTTGGGATATTGTGATCAACGGAGAAGGTATTAATGTGAGTACGCAGAATCTGCATTTGGATAAAGGAATGGTTTATGGTGTAAGTCCTAATCCATTCACCAATACGTTGACTATCAAATATGGTGTATTCAAAAAATCAAAGGTCAGCTTATTGGCATTTGATTTGAATGGAAAAAAGGTGGCTACATTGGAGGAAAGAGAATTGCAGCCAGAAAAATATGAAGCTACTTGGAACCCTAGTGCTAATCTGCCCAATGGACATTATTTTATTGTACTAAAAGTCAATGATTTACAGATACATTATTTAAAAGTGTTGAAACAAAGGTAAAAAAGTGAATAGTGTAAGATTAAAATGAATTTTGATGACATTTTTTATACGTAAAAAATGTAGCAAGACGCGAAGCATCGCGTCTTGCTAAACAAAATCATAAAACGAATAATCTATAGCTGGTAATGAAGAATCATTAATCAATGACAACAGAACTAAAAGCAGAATACCAAGTCAATTCCAACGAACGATAACAAATCAATCATATACTAGAACAATGTTTTCCAAAATATTATGTCAATCGAGAATATTTCAAACAGATTCCTCATTTTAGAATATTTATCAAAGAAGAGGAAACTATCATTGGAAAACTAGCAATAGATTACAGAATCATATCTTTGAATGGCAAGCCTATTCGAGTTTGGGGCATCATAGATTTATGTGTTTTACCTGAAAAACGAGGGCATAATTTATCTAGCCTTTTATTACAAGAAGCAGAGAAAACAGCTAAAGAAAACAAGTTGGACTTCTTGCTTCTTTTCGCTGATAATCCTAAGCTATACTTAAATAATGGCTATGTAAAATGTCTTGAAAATGAAATTCACTGGCTCAAAATAAACGAGCATAAAATGCTAGGACTAGGTAAGGAAATTATTCCAGAATTAATGATAAAAAAGATAGGTAAGAAGGAATGGGAAGTAGGATAATTGGATATGATGGGATATTTGTATTAGTGAAACGTATTTAATAAGTTGTGCCAGAATGGGTTATTGAATTCGTTTCACTTAATGGTGATCAATAGATAATATGAAGTTGATTTTTGTATATAATTCTAGTTTGAATCCTAGCAGTTTAGTGAAGGCTTTTTGAGTAAGGTAATGCCACAGCGAGAAGCAAATTGCAAGTTATGTGATATTACCTTTAGTCTTATCTATAAAAAAAGAGCATAGAAAGAATATATTTCTTCTCTTGGAATGGATACTGAATTTTATCTAAAAGATAGATTTCAGAAAAAATTCAAAGTTACTTCAGCAGAACAATATCCTTTAGTATTCATCTATCATACTAAAGATAAAATCTTAGAAAAAATCATATCTGCTGAAGAAATTAATGCTACTAATGAATTGGAAGAGCTCATTCAGTTAGTAGATTCTAAACTTAGAGACAGAAAAAAGCTAGACCTTAGATGAAGTTCTAAGGTCTAGCAAAATTGGCTAATTTAAGATAAAAATAACTCCAAAGAACATCATTCAATCTTCAACATTTTCTCCACTCCCAGCATTTTCCCATTCTTATCATAAATGACAACAGAATATACTCCCCTAGTCCAAATGCTGGTATTGACTAGGCTATTTCCCATCATTTCTATTGCCAATATTTTTTGACTTATGGAATTATAAATCATGATATCCAATGGCTTTGTGTTGTCTGTTGTATCTATTTGAAAACTATTTTTCGTTGGATTGGGAGATATGGGATAGTTAAGCTATCTACCAGAGAAAAATAATGGCGAAGCCGTAAGCCGCCGCCGCGGGTTCCCGACAAAGCTGTATATGTAATGGAGCTTTGCGAAATGAAATATACTGCTGCGGAGGAAACAGCGGACCGCATAGTGAACAAGGAACAAAGGCAAGTGAGGAACGAGCGAAGACGACTGACTGTCGTGAACGGACTACTTCGAGTGAGAGTGCTGTGAGAAAGAAGTGGCTGTAAAGCCCTGAATGGAACAGCTCTCGAACACCATTTAACCGCGTAAAAACCCAACGACCAGACCTCAAACTATAGCTCCGAAACCTGCCAAACTAAATATCAATTGAAAATAAAGAGCCACTACAAATCTTACTTTGCAGTGGCTTTTATTTCTAAGCATATATTAAGAATTAGTCACAGACTAATTCCATCCAGAATGGAACACTACGACCATCAGGTTTTTATTATTGACTTTTGACATACTACGCCGAACTGGTGCTCCGCCGAACTGGCTTTATTACTGAACACTTAGGACATCAGGGCATCTACTTTTTTCTAATTATTCCTGATCTTGTATCTATGAAATGATTAGCTCTACATACTGAAAACAAAGAAATAAAAGATAAGTTAGGACACTTCTTACAATCATATTCTATAAGTTCTCTTTCTTTTAATGAAATATTAAATTTTTCATTTTTATCTTCTTTTTCATTTATTTCATACCTTCCATCATAAATATTATATATTTCAATGTAATACTTTGAATTTGGCTTCTTTATCAAAGCCTTATATTCATATCGTCCTATATCAGATTTTTCAATAATAAGTAAATCTTCTTGAAATCCATAT
>JBNMOV010000551.1:0-3164 GCA_051275765.1 Maribacter sp.
CTATATTCAAGTCAGGAGATGTCAACTTTTCATAAATTACTGTAGAAATATCTTTATTGTCATCTACAGGATCGTTACCATTATTAGCGAATAAAGAAGTAGAAAATGCTAATGTAACTGCTAGTATTAAAAATTTTAAATTTTTCATGTCTAATGATTTTAAATGATTGAATATTAAATAGGTATGCTCTAGTGAACTGAAACAAAAAGCAACGGATAATTGTCTAAAGTATTTGGAATTTCACATTGATAAAATACATTTTATCATACTGAAGGCCAGAAACATCCAATATTTCATAATTCAATTTCCCTTTGATATATCCATCCATGTCTTCGTCTTCTGCATTAGTTCCCATTACTACGATTTCATTATTACGATTCACTCTACACTTTATTAAAACATCTACTTCTTTTTCATTTCCCATTGCTATATTCAAGTCAGGAGATGTCAACTTTTCATAAATTACTGTAGAAATATCTTTATTGTCATCTACAGGATCGTTACCATTATTAGCGAATAAAGAAGTAGAAAATGCTAATGTAACTGCTAGTATTAAAAATTTTAAATTTTTCATGTCTAATGATTTTAAATGATTGAATATTAAATACATAGACTATGACGAATATTTATTCTTATCCCGTTACAAATAAAGTTTAAACTCTGACCAACGACTAAAAATACAAGACTAAATATTAATAAAAAGTGACCAATGAACAGTTATTAGTGAATAGTATTTAGTTCTTCTATTGTGCTTCTGTCTTTCGAACGTAATATTAAAAGCATTAGCGTTTCGTTTCATCATTCCAAAGTCAGAAGTAACTCTCAATTGGTAACTAATCACTGTAAAGATTCCAATTCCTTTTTAGTTTTTCTTCTACAAGAAATTTTGCTTCTTAATGCCTTCCTATAGGTTTTTATGGATTTTTTAGCACCATAATCATGATTCATCATATAATGACGACAACGACCTAGGAAGAAGTAATTATCATCTTGCTCAGGTTCTTTTTCCAGTATCTTTTCAATAGTACACTTTCCTGTACGTATTTCTTATAAAGGGAAATTTACTCCTATTTTTTATAATGTATTAATTGAAATACCATAAGCTAAACAATTGACACAGGTATAAACACGAGAATATTTCGAAGAAGGATCGAATGTAACTGCCAATGATACTCGCATCAATATCTTCTCAGATCAGTATATCAAAATGCCTTATTTGAAGGAAATTATTATCCTAGTATTGTCCAAAAACCATAGGTACCTTACAAAAAAACTGTCTATATCAGTTTTGATATAGACAGTTTAAATCCTAGTGCTTAGGGATATTGAATAAATAACTGTCCGTTTTGACTTCATCTTTTTGCACTATGCTGCGTTGGCAAAAACCTTATTACGCTAAGGCGTAACGCGACTTTTACCGCCTTGCCTTGCACAAAAATATCTTATCAATTCCAGATACTTATTTATTCGCCATCCCTTATCCTAATACAAGTAATATAGGTGCTAGAATTATGTATAGATTAATGACACTTTTCAGTGAACAGTATTTGGTTTTATTATCACTTTTAAAGCAGCAAGAATTTAACCTTGATAAAATATGCTTTATCACATTTAAAATTAGAAGAATCCAATATTTCATGATTCAACTTTCTTTTGATATATCCATCCATCTCTTCATCTTTCGTGCTAGTTCTCATCACTATGATCTCATTATCTTTATTGATTCGGAATTTAATGGATATATGTGCTTCCGTTTCATCCCCCATTACTAAATTCAATTCTTTAGATGTCAATTTCTCATAGATCACTGTAGAAATATCTTTATTGTCATCTATAGGATCGTTACCATTATTAGCGAATAAAGAAGTAGAAAATGCTAATGTAATTGCGAGTATTAAAAACTTTAAATTTTTCATGTCTAATGATATTAAATGATTGAATATTAAATACATAGACTATGACGGATATTTATTCTTATCCCGTTACAAATAAAGTTTAAACTCTGACTAACGACTAAAAATACAAGACCAAGTATCAGTTATCAGTGACCAATTATCAGTGAACAGTTATCAGTAGGCGGTTGCTTCTGACTTTAGGATGATGAAATGAAATATTGATACATCGTTCTGAAACCAGAAGCTATAAAAGAACCCATACTGGTCACTGTAAAGATTCCAATTCCTTTTTGATTTGCCCTCTGTAAGAAGTTTTGTTTCTCATTGCCTTTCTGTAGGCTTTTATGGCTTTGGTGGCACCATAATCATGATTCACCATATAGATATAATGATGGCAGCGACCTAGGAAAAAGTAATTATCGCCTTCCTCTGGTTCTTTTTCTAGTATCTTTTCAAATAATTGAATGCCTACTTTCAGCTTGTCTTCCCTACCCCAACTATAACTGCAGTGAATCGCTGTTTCTTTATATTTTTCATAAAGATGTGGCTGTTGTAATAAGTGGGATTCAAATAATTCCCTTTCCTGTACGTATTTTTTGTAAAGAAAAACTTGGTGTGGAGGTTGAAAAAATTTTACTTTTTCTCGCCAAGCTCGAAGCTCTATGCTATAAACCATCTTATTGAGAAAATCCTCAATATCTAGTCGAGTAGTGAGATCTGGATGAAATTCTTTAGCGAGGATACATTCTGGCATCAGATGGTCATGAATGAGCAAAGCGTCATTACTCATCGTAATGGCTAATTTCACATGATTGGGCTGTGGCGATACCCAAAGGCGTTTGAGATTTTGTATGGCAGCATCTGATAATGACATGGCTCAAATGTAAGGATTTTATTTAGAGATGCTGAGATATTTAAAATAGTGACAAGTAGCTCTAAACACAAACTGACTACTCGAAAACAGTCAGTTTGTATGTGGCATTCCTTGGATCGCCTTCTTTAAGATATTTACTATCTCGTTTCTTTAATTCAATTTAGGGACGAGAAACAAATAAACGCTACATTCTAACTTGCCTTTTTGTTTGCTAACTTCGTTGAAAATACTCGCCATAGCTACGGCTATGTCTGCGTTTTTCGCCTTATTAGCAAGCAAAAATCCTGCCTTATAAGTGGTAGCGTTTATTTATTTCTCATCCCTTAGCTAATTCCTTTTTAAAATCTTCTATATTGTAGGATTCGAAAACCAAATCATTTAAATCTATTTTTTC
>JBNMOV010000552.1:0-3132 GCA_051275765.1 Maribacter sp.
CTTCTATAATTAATTTCACATGTCCTTTTTTCATATTGAACTATTTAACTCTATCATACAAAAAAAACGTGCTTATTTAATTTACAGTGTATTAATTACACTGTAAAGTAAGTAATCTTAAGTTTTGATGGCTTCTTTTGAAATTTGGACATCGTTATTTTTCTCCACCGTAGCTAAGGCTACGCTGTCAAAAAATGCCTCGCCATATTCCAAAATAATCTCATCAAAATATTAAACAACTTACTTTACAGTGTATTAATGGTTATTTGATAAATGTCGTGAAAATTTAAAGGCATTTTCAAATCCTAAAATATGAATAAGATTTGCGGATTATTTTTGCTATATTTTTTGAACTCGATTCTAAGTTTTTCTGAAAAATTATTTTGCTCTATACAAATCATTTTAAGATGAATCGATTGTTTCATCCAATTTAATAATTCGATTCCTCCAGCATCATTAATACCACAATCGACTAAACCTATTTCATATAAATATTTAGGCAGACTCTTTGCCAGTGCTATTGCTCCTAAATCGCCTATTAAATTATAACTAAAACTTATAGATTTAATGGTTTTTTCTTGCTTTAGGCAATTTGCAATAGAAATTACATTTGCTGAATTCAATGCTAAATTTCTTAGATTTAAAGTATGGATTGGAGCTGTAATATTTTCAAATATTTTGACTTTTTCTAAGCCCTTTTCAGTACCTATTTCTCTTAAAATAGTTGCTATCTTTATTTGGATACTATTATTCATTTTAATTTATTGACGGATTACAAAAGCAATGGATATTCTCCAAATATCTAATAGGGATTAATATAAACTAACTATTTTGAACGATAGATTTAAGGGATTTTTCTTAGGAAGGCAATCGTTGTTTTTTAGTCCCTTTGGATTGAAGCTAGTGAACACTAAAACGTAGGCGAAAAAACGAATGTATAAAGGGTATTAAAACACCCTTTATGCATTATTGTAAGCATTTGAAATTAAATGATTACTTCGCTAATTTGTACTACAGGCTTCATATTCGTATAATTTGGAGCATCAGCCATAGTAGCTTTTGCATTTGGTCTAAATGAGTTTTGAAAAGATTCCATAGATTCAAAATACATATTACCCATAGCGGCATAAGGAGCGGTAGATCCTGGTGCTGCACTACCTAATCCTGATTCAACGGTTGCCCCTTTAACAGCATCTTCTAATAAGCCAGCTACATTGGTATGTGCTTGTTGTAATAGTAGTCCATATCAAATATTTTACCTTCTCTATTTGGATACATCACACTTAACTTAATCATTCCTTTTTTCATCTTTTACTATTAGACTTTATTACGAAGAATTGATTATAACCAAATCGACCTTTTAAAAATCTACTGCGTTATTTCCAAAAGCTCTAATTTGTCTCTTATAAAAAACTATTCGTAATAAAGTCTATTGTATGGTTATTAAATATTGTTTTATGTTGAACTGAATGTAGTCGTTTACTCCAAGGATACTACTAATCCAAAGAATTCTTAATTTATGGAAATATCAATAAAATAATCAATGGACTTAGTGTCTTGTGAAATTAAAGGAAATAACACTTAAAAACAAAAAACAAAACTCCTACTTACCGCTCAAAATCAATCGTCAAATCCACCGCATATTCATTAGGATTATCATGAATCTCTAACTTATGTTGTTTAGGATAAATCAAGCTCAGCCGTTTTTTTACATTCACTAATCCTATTCCACCGCTTCTTTTCGCACTACGAGTGGGTAGGGCAGGAGCTTTACTATTCACGACATGGAGATGGACATTTTCTTTGTTTACATCCAAGGTAATATGCACATAGCCATCATTGATTTGATTTTTCAGACCATGCTTAAAACTGTTTTCTATAAAAGGAATGAACATCAACGGAGCGATACGTTGGTTGGTGACCATTCCATTGACTTTGAGTTTGATGTTGATATCTTTGGATTGGCGTAGTTTTTCTAAATCCAGATAGTTTCTTAGGTAGTTGACTTCCTTGATAAGAGGTACTTGCTTTTCATTACATTCATAGAGCATATATCGCATCATTTCTGATAGCTTAATGACGATCTCTGGTGCCTTATCAGATTTTTTTAAAGTAAGAGCGTAGAGGTTATTTAATGTATTGAAAAGAAAATGCGGATTGATTTGTGAACGAAGGAAATTCAACTCAGATTCCATCGTCTTGGTTTCCAATTCGTGTTTTTCTCTTTGATGCTTCGCCCAATCTGATACGATTTTGAAAATAGTAGAAAAACCAGCCACTAAAAAGTGTAAAGTAAAAAGGCTATACTGTTTATCCATCAATGAATCCTGGATGACGGGAAAGTCATGGAATTTGATGAAAAATACCATCATTTTCAGAGGCGTAATGATGATAACAGATAAGAGTAGTAATCCTAGATAGTGTGGCAGTTTATCCCATCTGAAATAATTGGGGATGAGATAGAGTAGATTGAAATAAATGATGATGGCGTAGAAAAAGATATTGACGATTTCGTTCGTGAAAATGAACAACAGATCATCACTGCCAGTATCCGTTTTTTCTGTATAGAAAAGAATGGCAAAAAACACGAGCCAAAATATGACATGATATACTTTCCTTCTCGAAAGGAAGTCATATATTTTGCTACCTATACTTATATTTTGTTGGGTGGTTCTATCCATAATATATTAAGGACAAAAATAACCACTTCTTACCAAGTTTCATTAAAAATAAGACGAGTCTTTTAATTTTTAAGATAAAAGGTAATTTAGGGATGAATACATCGCTTTGAAATTATTTTTTAACGACTTGTTTGGTGTAATGATTACCTTTTTTTCTTCTGATATTTTCTAGTCAACGTTACAATAACATCACTTCGTTTTGCACCATTCAGTTCAATCAATAATTCATCTGGTTACAGTTCGTAGAATTGTCCCCACCAATATTTGCTTTTATTATTCCATATTTTTCAGCTATCTTTTACACCTTTGGCTACATATTTTCTTCTAGTGGACTAACTCATAAATTCCGATATGCCCAAGATTTGTACTTATCAGCTTCTGTGTCGTTCCAAAAATACTCATTACGCTACGGCGTAACTCCGTTTTTTGTGCCTAACAGAAACTAATAATT
>JBNMOV010000553.1:0-3113 GCA_051275765.1 Maribacter sp.
CTTATGTATTTTTTCTATTAGTCCTCAATCTATTTTCTCTCAAACCTTCACTGAGGTATCTAGAGATATAGGTATAGAAGCCATTCATACAGATATGTTATTTACGGGAGGTGGCTGTGCTTTTTTTGATTATAATAATGATGGATTCGAGGATATTTTCCTAACAGGTGGAAGAAATGAGGAAACGCTGTTTCGTAATAATGGAGATGGTACATTTTCTAATGTGACGGAAGCCGCTGGAATTATAAAGAATGATACCATAGCTAGCAATTCTATATCCATAGGAGACATTAATAATGATGGCTGCAAGGATATATTCATTGGTACGACGATAAAAGATATATTGCTTTCTTCTCATACGCCCAATCTCCTTTTTATCAATAACTGTGATGGTACGTTTACAGATATTACAGAATCTGCGGGTTTATTAGGTGATCGTTCTTATGGAATGGGGGCTACTATGGGCGATGTCAATCAAGATGGCTGGCTAGATATTTATGTAGTTAATTATATAGAACAAGGGCTATTGGATGAGGATGAGGAAGGAAATCTCTTCTTTGCTCACACACCTCAGGACAACTATTTATATATCAATAATGGCGATAACACTTTTACAGAAAGTGCTGCATTATATGGAGTAGGGGATTATGGTTGCACATTGGCATCTGCATTTACGGATTATGATCAAGATGGTGATGTAGATTTATTTGTATCGAATGATTTTGGTTATGATATAGAACCATCTTCCTTGTATAAGAATGATTTTCCCAATCCTAGTTTTTCAGATGTAGGCGATGAATCTGGTATCAATAGCCCAATATATGGAATGGGAATTGCTATAGGTGATTATGATGAAGATGGCGATTTTGATTACTACGAAGCTAATTTTGGTAGAAATATCCTCCACCAAAACCAAGGAGATGGTACATTTTTAGATAAAGCAACTGAATCTGGTACAGAAAATACATGGATCACTTTTAATAGTACGACTACAATCAGCTGGGGTACTTTTTTTGGTGATTTTACGAATAATACCTATTTGGATTTATTTGTTTCCAATGGTTTCCTCAATGCTGGACCTCCTGCACCATTACCAGATTTACAGAATTACAATGCTTATTTCCAAAATAACCAAGACGGAACATTTACAAATGTCGCTAATTTACTAGGCATCAATAGTCCTTGGTCTGGCAGAGGTGGTGCATTTGGTGATTATGACAATGATGGTGATTTGGATTTTTTAGCAGTCGTGATTGATGAATTTGCTTTTGCTTATGACACCATAGATAATCCACTTCGCAGCTTAGTATATCGTAATGATACAGATAATGATAACAACTGGATCGCTTTTCAAGTACAAGGAACAGACATCATTCGAGATGCTTATGGAACTAGAGTAGAGTTATATACTGATGGTAGAAAACTCATTAGAGAAGTAGATGGTGGCTCTAGTCATGCTTCACATAATTCTAGTCGAATTCATTTTGGATTAGGAAATATTACTGAAATAGATTCAATCAAATTCGTGTGGCAAGGAGCTGCTGCTGAAATTTATACTGATTTGACTATGAATGAATACCATTTGATTATTCAAGGAGAAGGCATTCCTGTTGCTAATTCAGAATTGAATACTGATTTTAAATTTAATGTTTTTCCTACCATTTTTAATAATGAAATTCATGTATCATTAGAATTAGCAAAAAACAAAACGACTACCTTTTATATCTATGATAATAAAGGTGCATTAATTCAAAACCTAGGAAAGCAAGAATTATTACAAGGAAAAAATAATATTAATTTTAATCAACTAAATCATTTGCCAGCAGGAATCTATTATTTAAAAATAAATATAGACGGGAAAGTAATGGCTAAGAAGATAGTAAAAAATTAAGTTGCTATCCTCATGCAATATTCTCCTTTCTAACATGATTATATAGGTATACATCACGTTATTAAATATAATCTTATGAAATACACATTAATCATTTTCGCTTTATTATTCGCTTCTCATCTTTCATTTGCACAAACAGAGCCTTTGGAGGGAAAAGAAAAGACTGTAGAACTGAATCAGGAGATAGAGGGAAAAAAGTCAGTAAAGCTTATTGATTCTGCAAGTTTACCTACTTCCAATGAACCTTTACTGATTATGGAAGGTATAATTGTTGACAAGAATAACCTTGATGAAGTGGATCCCAGCACTATTAAAGGCGTGGAAGTATTAAAAGGAGATAAAGCTACTTCTTTATATGGAGCAAAAGGATCGAATGGCGTCATCATCATCACGCTAAAAAAGAAATACGCTAAGAAATTCAAGAAAAAACAGGAGAAGAAAAAATAGACTATCCAAAAGTTAATCAAAAAAGTGCCTTGTCAGATGACCATCTGACAAGGCACTTTTTTGATTATAACCTATACTATTTCCTCTTGCTTCTCCACTGAAATAATTTTTGATTGAAAAAAAATAATACTCGTGCAACGTTTTTTACTACTTCTGCATATAGTTATTGACGTCGTACATAATTTATTATTTATAATCATTTATTAAATCAGAAGAAGATGAAATTCTTATCAAAAATATCTTTATTAATTCTTTTTACAGGACTTTTACTAACATCATGTCAGCAAGAAGATTTTGATGAAATAATCGTAGAAGATCCTACTTACCAACCAGAAGAAGTGGTAGTTAATAATCTCTTTAATGTATTAATGCTGAATACCAGTAACCAACTTGATTTAGGCTGTGTTACGATTAACTATCCATTCGATTTCGAATTGGCATCAGGTAGTAGCCTTACGATTAATTCTATGTCGGATTTCGAAGCAGCTCTTAATGTAAATACTGCTGATCCTGCAGTAAATTTTGTTTTTCCTATAGGAATAATTGATTCAGAAGGTAATAATATTCAAGTCAATAGTAATGAAGAACTAGGGACAACTTTTGCTGCTTGTATACCTAATACTACTTGGGATGATGCTTCAGAAAGTGGTAATGTATTGCCTGCATTCTTATTCGAAGATTTATGCTTGGACTTAGTTTATCCAATAAATATGGAAGATGGATCAGGAAATACATACACAGCTAACGATGAGTTAGAATTGATTGATATTTGTGC
>JBNMOV010000554.1:0-3111 GCA_051275765.1 Maribacter sp.
TGGAAACTATTGGATGATTCATTTAAAAGATATTTTTTATTTCATCCACAAGGTAATTAAAAAGAAGAGGATGACCTTATGATATTTAGTCAAAAAAGTGCTTAAAATCCATTAAAATCTGCATACTGTATGAGTATAATACCAATTTAAATTTATAAAGTCGCATTGGATTTGCTTAAGAATTTAAGTGAGTACTCGTGGATTAACTCATAAATTCCGATATGCCCAAGATTTGTACTTATCAGCTTCTGTGTCGTTCCAAAAATACTCATTACGCTACGGCGTAACTCCGTTTTTTGTACCTAACAGAACCTAATAATTACGGCAGCTTAACATACCTTTACTTATGAGTTAGTCCACTAGGCAAAAAACGCAGGTATAGCGGTAGCTATGGCGACTATTTTCAACGACGTAAATCGTTAAATTTATCCAATTATATGCGACATTTATGATTCAAATTGGTATTAAACAGTAAAAAAATCACGGATTTACTTATCCAACACCTCTAATCTTTCTTTAGCATATTCCATTCCCACTGCTGCTACTTTTTTGTACCATTCGATAGCCAGTTTTATATCTTTTTCAGTTCCTTCACCATTTTCATACATATATGCTACTGTCATTTGTGCATCTGGCAAACCCATTTCTCCTGCTATTTTATATAATCCAAATGCCTCCTTGTTATTTTTATCTACACCTTCTCCATTATAAAACATATTCGCCAACTCGTAATAAGCATAAATATTCTTATCTGTTTCAATGACAAAATTGTATATTCCAAAAGCCTTTTTATAATCTACTTCTACGCCTAATCCTTTTCTATACATTATTCCAATATTAATCATAGAGGTAGTTTGCATCTGATTAGCCGCTTTATCAAACCACGAATAGGCTTTTTCATAATCCTTTTCTACGCCTCCTACACCATGTAAATATATTACACCCAAACTATTTTGTGCAGCAGCATTATTCTTATTTGCTGCCTTTCCATACCACTCTATAGCAAGATTCATATCCTTCTCTACCAATAAACCTTCTTGATAAGATTGCCCCAAATTAGCCATTCCATAAGGATCACCTAGTTCAGCTGATTTCTTATACAATTCAAATGCTTTTTTAATATCTTTTTCCACCACGACTCCTTCCTCGTACATATCTCCTAAATTATTAAATGCTGTGGAACTCCCTAAGTCAGCAGCCTTTGAATAATATTCATAGCTTTTCTCAACATCTATTTCTACTCCTAAACCTTGATTATAAAAATAACCTAAATTAGTCAGTGCTAAAGGATCATTCTTTTCTGCTGCGATTTCATAATACTTTATGGATTTAACATAATCTATAGAAACATCACCTATTCCATGTTGGTATACGAATCCCATATATCGATTTCCTTTCGTATCGCCTGTCTCAGATGATTTTTCAAAAAGAGGAATTGCATTTTCAAAATCCTCTTCCAAGTAATAACAAAGCCCCAAATTTGACATTTGTTCTGGACTGAGTTTATCTACCTTTTCTGAGTAAAGTTCCTTAGCCGATTTATAATCTTTTTCCTCAAAGAATTTATCTGCATCTGATAAATTTTGAGATTTTAAATTGAGGGTAAATAAGATTAAAAATGTTATAAATAAAATCTTTTGCATGGTTATAATTTTAAGAATTATGAATCGAATAAGTACTCATAACAATCTATTAATTTCTTGCTAAAACAGCAATATATTTTCGACTAACGAATATCTTCATCTGTTTTAATTATGGATATTTTTACATTTTTAGATTCCTATACTCCATCTGTGCTAACAAGTCGATTTCTGAAGTAATCAAATTACCATCTGATTCAACTATTTTCCATTTTTTTAATATGTCATTAGAGATCCAATACCAGCGATGCTCTAGATTCGTAACTTCAGGTATTAAACCATCTTTTTTAAGCAAACTAAAAGCATTAAAAAGCATAAATAAAATAAACCTGGAACGAGTTATCCAACTGGTTTGATGGTGATTAATTTTATAATCAAAACTAGCAAAAAAGGTCATAGCTCGTGAAAATAAATCACTCAACTTATCAAATAAAGGTTGTACCACTTCTGATTGTTCATGCCAAAGGATTTCCGTATTGGCTTCCCAAACCATTTCGTTGATAGCTGCTGAATATCCTTCTTTCTTTAACTGCTCTCTCGCATGATTTAATTTTTCAAAAGCAGAGAGGATAATTTGATGTCTACCTTGTTCTAATAAAAGAGATTTAAACGATGGAAAATCCATTTGACCAAAAGTAAGATGTATCCCTCCTATTTCTGTAAAAATTCTATTATTGATAATTCTAATCACCTGAAAGTCGTCTTCTAGTGTACGATTCTTTTTTCTACAGGTAAAAGACAAGGACTTAATTCCTGAACCTTTCCAATCCCACATCTGCAATTTTTCTCCGATATGAAAAGAAGCGAATGCTGCCATACCCGCCCATTTATATAACTGAGGTTCGTTCTGGTACAACTGAGCATAATAGGTCGTAATCGTGCGATTTCGTTTTATCACTTCTTCCTCGGGGGGGAGATTAAAATTATATTTTGGGTACTTATTCATTGTATTACAAAATTATCTATAAAATTAGAAAAAGGATGTTGATAAATTGTTTAAAATCCTACCAATTAATAAAAGGAAAGTTTTAAGGCTAACAACTAATTATCAGATACACCCAAATATCTATTCCTTACATCTAATAAATATAAAACTAGTCTAATGAAATTACTCATACCATTCCTTTTTCTTTGCATCACACAAGTTTGGTCACAAGAAAATCTAGAGCCAGTTTATATTTATCCAGAAGAAGATAAAATATATTTCGTGGACGTATATGGACAGAAAAAAGTAATAGACGAAGTCCTCATTTCGTCTAGATACAAACCAGAAAGTCCTTCTGGAGAATACGCTTATGCCGTTTCAGTAGAAGCAGTGAAGCGAGGAAAATCCTATCATGTTTCCTATTCTAATTATGATGCGATATACTATCTATCCAGTCATGATGATGGACAAACATGGCAAAAAAAGGAAGTCGATGATATGAATAAATATGATTTACAAATGTATGATCCTACTACTGGCAAACAT
>JBNMOV010000555.1:0-3102 GCA_051275765.1 Maribacter sp.
AAGTAGGGAATTCATTTTACATATGTAGTTTTCATTATTTTTTGTTATTTTTATAGAGCAAAAGAGTTATTAAGATGTCTATGATTAAGGAATATTATGCTCAAAAAGTAACTTCCACCTTTAAAAACAACACAGTAATGAATAACTTGAAGATTGCGTTCACTTCCCTTTTTCTTTTCAATTTTTTTATAGTTTTTGGATAAACTTTTTTTGCTCCCACAGAAAAAGTAGTGACTGATGACGCATTAATAATCCTAAGAGGTGTATATCCTGCAGATTTAGATTCGGATGGAGATATAGATATTATACTATACAATAGGTGATGCTACTGGAATTTACTTGTTAGAAAATACTGCCAATAATCCTTCTGTATCTGGTGTGACTTATTGGGATGTGAATAATAATAACGCTTATGATGATGTACCTAATAAATGGCAAAATCTATGCTATACCTGGAACAGATGCATTACTCAATGAATCCGCAGGAAGTTATCACTTATATCTAAATCCTGACAACCATACAATAGGAGCAAATCCTATTCCTAATTGGAGTTTAAATTCAGGTTCTATCACATATTATGTGAATCTATTAGCTGATACAAGTCTAACAGATTACAATTTTGGATTCATTCCTACAGATACTCTTGCAGATTTAGTGTCATATGTTAGTTCTGATTTGACGATATGCAACCAGTTAGTACCCTATTATTTTACATGGCAAAATACAGGAATGACCACGCTCCAAGCTAGTGTGATTATTACATTGGATAATTGGATAGATAGTGTAGAATTTACTAATGAACTACCTTATAATATTCTGAATAGTCAACAATTCGAATGGGTTTTTGATGATTTACATCCTTGACATAGCATAATATACGAAGCATTATTACAAATGCCTGGCCCTGGTAATGCCAATGCTTTTACACTAGGCGATTCCATCAATATTCATATGGATATTGACTATCATTCTATCAATACTTCTACCATTATTACTGGAAGTAGCATGGAACAGGATACCTTTGATGATTTGGAAAAACTGGAAACTTTGATCACGGAGATGGAAAGTATGATCGACGAAAGCGTGTAGGTATTCTCCAATAAACAAATCAGACGAAAGGGAGGTGTACTTTTTTTCTAATATTCCTTATTAAAAAATTCCAAATAATACTTCACTACATCTTCAGCAGCTTCCATATTGGGATAATGTCCTATTGTTGGTAAGTTGATTACATCTGCTTGCGGATATAATTCTAGGTATCTTTCTATTACGTGCTTACCAGAAACTGGATCTAGATTTCCATTGATAAATCGAATAGGAATAATAGGATCTATCAATGGCAAACACCATCTATCTCTATGTTTTTTTCTATCCAACATATAAGTAATTAAAAGGGGAATTGTTTTTCGTCCTTGATTAAATTGGATTAAATTCCAAAATTCATTTAATTCACTTTCTGTAGCTTGGGTTTCTGGACCAAATATCTTTTTGAAACTTTTTTCTAATGACTTTTTTCCAATAAAATAGGACATCATAGCTCCCATTGGACTGAGCATCAGCTTTTGAATCAGTAGAGGACGATGCATTTCAGCAAAAACGCCACCATTTAAAAAACAGATAGAAAGTAGTTTTTCTGAATGACTTTCTATTTTTCTTGCTAATAATTCTTGTGCCACAGAAACTGCATAATCATGAGCAATCACATGATATTGCTCAATATCTAAATGTTTGATAATACTTTCAGAAATGTCAGCTTGTAGATGGATAGAATATTGAATATCAGTAGGTTTACTAGAATATCCAAAACCTAAAAAATCAAAAGAAATCAATCTGAATTGAGTACTCAATAATTTCCACATCTTCCAATAATCCCAAGAAGCAGTAGGGTAACCGTGCAATAAAACCAACGTAGGTTTATCTACATTTTTATTATCCTTGAAAAATATGTCATATTTTTCAAATTTTAAAAAGTGTCCAGATGCTTTCCATTCAGTAGTATTCATGAGCAGTGCTTGCTTTGGTAAACCTTTTTTAGATTTGCTAAAGCTAAGTTTTTTACGCTACTTTAAAAAAAGTTACATCATTAAAAATGTGGTTATTTTAATATTAGGAAGTAGGCGAAAAATAAAAAACAGTACTTCCTTTTGGGGAAGTGCTGTTTCATCACTGACTAAAAGTATATTAACGGTATCTTTTTCATAGGTGGTTTATACGAATACATATTTACACCCATACACTTAATTTACACCAATTCTTCCGCTGCCATATCTTTCTCAAATTCTATGCGATCTCTCTCTATTGCTTCTCTTTTAGCAACAATATTATAATAACCAATTAATGCACTACCGCCACAAATCAACATCATCGCAAAATGAGGTAAAGGTTCTGCATCTATAATGATATTAAGGAGCGCTCCAGAGACTAAACCTAAACCTAAACCCACAGCCAACATTCCAAATTTCAATGCACTATAGCTATTAGGTTTATTTCGTTTTCCTTTGACCTTTTTGGGTTTTTCAAAGATGCTGGCATCTGCACCATTTTCGATGAGTGCCATTCTTTCTTTGTGTTTCGCTGTACGATTGATATAAGTAGTAATGATAATCATGGCAGCACCACTAACAAACATCGAGATAGGAATTAATGCTTCGAAGAACATAATATATAGAGTTTAAAGTTTCAAAATGAATTACAATATCTATGACGAGGATCGACCTTGATCTGGTTACAGAAAAATAGATTTTTTTTTAATCGACTGTAACTAATATATATAAGACTAACGTCATAGTACTAAGGACTTCAAGGTATTTAAAGAAATAAGGTTTTGTCGATGAATCTTATCCTCTATATATTATAATTATGGAGTTCGTCGATTAATAGCCTTGAAGCACTTATTTTTTCCAACTAATACAATTAACTGATGTCTATACAAATACTAATTATCGCTTCTTTGGGTTTGGTTACTTTATTTTTCGCCTGTATAAATGGCATAAGAAATGAAGCTATAAAAGAGAACGAGGAAAATAATTAGACTAAGTGAAACGTATTTAATAAATCTATCCAGAATGGGTAGTAATTTTTTCTTCTAAAGAATTCAAAAA
>JBNMOV010000556.1:0-3080 GCA_051275765.1 Maribacter sp.
TTATAGAAGCACATTGGATTTGAGTGATGAAGCATTAGGAGCTGCTGAAAAAGGATATTCTAAGCTCATGGAAGGAAACCAAACCCTCCAAGACATGGAATATATTGGAAAAGAAAATATCACAGATGAAGATAAGGAAGTGAATACCTTGATGGATCAATCTTACTTAGATATGGATGATGATTTCAACACGCCTAAAGCATTATCCAGATTGTTTCCATTGATTAATAAAATCAATTCCTTCAAATCAGAACATATTTCTATTAATTCTATTAGTAAGGATACCTTTTTGAGATTAAAAAAAGTATTCAATGATTTCCTATTTGAAATTTTTGGACTCTTAGATGAAACACAATCTACAGGCGGCGATGGCGAAGTTTTAGATGGATTAATGGAACTCATCATAGATATTAGAAAAGAATCCAGAGTAAAGAAAGACTGGGGTACTTCTGATCAAATTCGTGATAAACTAAACGAATTGAAAATCAAAATCAAGGATGGAAAAGAAGGAAGTTCTTGGGCATTAGAGAAGTAATACTTTTAGTAAAATAAGAATATTTGCCTGTTTCAATTTAATATTGAAACAGGCAAACGTTTTTTAGAAATCATAGAGAAATTGACAAACCTAGCAGATACTATAGTAGCATTATCCACCCCACAAGGAGAAGGAGCCATAGGAGTTATTCGTCTTTCAGGAAGTAAAGCCATATCTATATGCGACAAGGTTTTTAATAGTAAAAAACTAGCTAATCAAGCTACACATACCGCACATTTTGGAACGATAAAAAATGAAAATGGTAGCATCATAGATGAGGTATTAGTCACGATTTTTAAAAACCCAAAATCCTATACAGGAGAAGATGTGTGTGAAGTATCTTGTCATGGATCATCATTTATTATTCAGCAAATTTTACAATTATTCGTTAGGCAAGGAGCAAGAACAGCTCAGCCAGGAGAATTTACGCTTCGTGCATTTCTGAATGGCAAAATGGATTTGTCGCAAGCAGAAGCAGTAGCAGATTTGATTGCATCAGAATCTGCTTCTAGTCATACTATCGCCATGAATCAAATGCGTGGTGGCATCACAAATGAAATCAGTAAACTTCGTCAAGAACTTATTGATTTTGCTGCATTGATAGAATTAGAATTAGATTTTGGAGAGGAAGATGTTGAATTTGCAGATAGGGATAAATTGAAAAATCTCATTATTAAAATTAATGGCTACATCAAGGATTTGATGACTTCCTTTGATTTAGGAAATGCCATCAAACAAGGAATTAATACTGTCATAGCTGGCAGACCTAATGCAGGGAAATCTACTTTACTCAATGTTCTATTGAATGAAGAAAGAGCCATCGTTTCTGAAATCGCAGGAACAACAAGGGATACGATAGAAGAAACCCTTAACATCAATGGCGTAACTTTTCGCTTAATAGATACAGCAGGAATTCGGGATGCTTCTGATAAGATAGAAGTGATAGGCGTGAAAAAGACGATGGAGAAAATCCAACAGTCCACACTATTGATTTACGTTTTTGATGTAACTGAATTAAGCCCAGAAGAAGTAATAGAAGACATCAAAAATATCCAAGCTCCTCATGTTAATATCCTTCTAGTAGCTAATAAAATGGATTTAAATCCATACACAAAACCAGCTGATTATATCTCTGAACATATTGATAAAAATCATATCGTAGCAACTTCTGCACTCAATAATATGAATATAGAATACCTCAAGGAACAATTGTATCAATCTGTTTTGGATGGTAAATTAAATCTTGAATCTACGATCGTTTCTAATGCTAGGCATTACGATGCACTTCAAGGTGCGTATACTTCATTACAGCAAGCATTGGATAATCTTACGATGGAAATTTCTGGAGATTTCGTAGCGATGGATATTCGTCATGCTTTGCGATATTTAGGTGAAATTACTGGAGAGATTAGTTCTGATGATTTGTTGGAAAGTATTTTTTCTCGGTTCTGTATTGGGAAATAAAATACGTATTTATAATAAATCGTTAACCGATTTTTCCCTTTTAACTACAAAATGCTTTTTGCAACATCCACATTTTAATCGTTGTTTTGTCCTTTTGTATTAGACTTTATTATGAATAGTTTTTTATAAGAGACAAATTAGAGATTTTGGAAATAAACAAGGCATTTTTCGAAAATCGTAGCCTTAGCTACGGTTGAGGGAAATAACGCAGTAGATTTTTAAAAGGTTGATTTGATTATAATCAATTATTCGTAATAAAGTCTATTATTTAGGGTCGATATTTTTTTATAATCAGCAAGAATGGTAGTTTGGCTGTACAAGCTAATGGTTTTAATGTAATTAGTATTACAGAGAAACATATTAATATAAAATCAAAATAAATGTTCGAATCTTTCAGCATCATATTTACAATTGCGGCTCTTTTTAATTATATTAATTATAAGTGGTTAAAGCTACCAACTACTATAGGTTTAATGATTTTGAGCTTACTCTTAGTCATTCCAATTACATTAAGTAAAACACTTCTTCCAGAGTTTTATACCTTTTTTTGTGATATTATCATCAATGCCGATTTTAAAACACTTTTACTTGATGGTATTTTAAGTTTTTTATTGTTTGCAGGAGCATTACATGTTAATCTTTCAGCACTTGCCAAAGAGAAAAAATCAATCGTATTATTTGCAACTTTAAGTGTTGTTATATCTACATTTTTAGTTGGAGGCTTAGTGTTTTTTGCTGCACAATTATTTGGTTTAGAATTACCTTTTATACACGCTCTTTTATTTGGTGCATTAATTTCTCCAACTGACCCCATTGCAGTTATGGCTATTTTGAAAAAAGCGAATATTGCTGAAAGCCTGGGCATAAAGATAGAAGGAGAGTCCTTGTTTAATGATGGTATTGGTGTTGTAGTGTTTTCTGGAATTTTGTTGATTGCCACAGCAACAGGAGAATATAATTCGGCTGAAATAGGAGCAGAAATTGGTACACTATTTTTAGAAGAAGTAGTTGGTGGATTACTGTATGGTTTACTAATAGGCTTCTTAGGATTAAAGCTTATTCAATCATTAAAAGAAAATCC
>JBNMOV010000557.1:0-3059 GCA_051275765.1 Maribacter sp.
TGGATGAAAATGGGGAGTCGTTACAAGAAGGTTCATTCAACCAAAAACAATCAAATTTATTTATCTATGGATTATTTGCATATCAAGAATTAAGAATATTTGCAAAAGATAGAGAAGTAAGCAAAGGTCTATGGGATCCTGAAGGTGATAATTTCGCCGATAAGCTCATTACTATACCAGCACCAATAGCAGGTGCAATAGATGCGATAGGAAACAAAGTCACAGAAATAATAGAATTGAAATCTCTTGCGGTAAACCTTGTCAATGATCCGCAAAAAACGTTTGATGACATTTGGGATGCTGTTGTAGGAATCACTCCACAAATGATCGAGGATATGGTGATCACAGAGCTAACCAATCTTTCGGATAATGGTGTTCTAGGATCCTACTCCAGATCAAGAGCAATAACGGGTTTTGGATTAGAAATACTTATGGGTGCGGCGGGTGTCACATTACTCAAAAATCTCAGAGCTAAAATACCAGACCAGATTGTTGAAGCATCTGGTCCAATATTACTGCCAGTTAAAAACTGGCTAACCAAACTCCAAAAAATAAGAGATAAAGTAGGTAATAAAATCTTCTCAGCGAAGGTCAAAGCTCTTGATGAAGTGCTGCAATCGAAATTTGTTAATGACTTTTATGAAAAAATTAATGGCTTTAAGGATCTTTTTAAAGATTTTCCTGAAACGGTAGATATGTGGAAGGTGTTGGCAGATTTACCTCAGTCAGTTAGGGCAAAAGCCTTGAACTTAGAATCAGCTTTAAAATTAGATGCTTTAATTTTTGATAATGATCTTATTAAACATAATAAGGCAATTCATCAGATAATTGAAGGTATTGATCAAATAGGAGATCAAGGAATTTATGTGTTGAATAAGATTAAAGATAGCAGCTTTGAAGATGTTGCTGGATATAAAGATTTAGTAGGTGGAATCAAAAAAGCTGGAGTTGGTAACGTTGATGGAAATGTAGCCTACGAAGTCAGGCAAACATTTCAAAAATTAGATGTAGATTTGGACATACCTAACAACAAAAAGGTATTAGGAGATAAAGTTACAACAACGCAGGCGAATGGTGGACCTAATCCAGACACAGATTATGATATAGATTATGGTGTAAAATTGAATGTAAATGATTTGTTTTATAAGGATGCTTATCAATTTAAAGTTAAAAATGCCAAGCAGGTCAGGAAACTTTTGGCGTGGGATAAATTGGAATTTCAAATCCCAAACATGCCTTCAGAAAACAAAATCCTACAAATAGCAATCAGAGAAAACACGGGCACTTTGCAAGATGTTTTAAATAGTCAAAATTTTTCTAGCAGGTTGGCTTTTGCAAAACAAAATATCGACAATTTTAAACTTATTATAACAGATCACTTAGGTGAAGTTTTAATTGAATTATAATTATGAATTATTTTAAAGACAATTATGCAGATTGGGAACTTGAAGGCTATCATAAGTCGTTGGCTTTCTCAGAATTTACTAAATTCTCAAAAGAAGAGATGAAAGAAATTGCCTTATCTCGAATGGGGAACCTTAAGATTGTTGTAGATGTATTAAGCGAAATGGATATATTAATTCCAGAAAGTTTATTAGTAGATGGAAAAAAGATAAGGGTCGAAAAGAATAAAGCAAAAACGTATTTTGATTCTATCTTCAATTATATATTGATAAATGGATTAAAAAACATGAGTTTTTCAATATATGGTAAAACGCTAATAGATGATACAGAAGAAAATACATATTTCAATGATATAATATATATAAACTTTGAGTTTGTTTTTGACTTAATATCAATAAATGTTACTTCTGATATTTTTCAACCTATGGATAACTATGGAGAAGATTTAAATATCGAAAGAGCTTTAGTTAATTCGGAAAGGTTAGAAAAGTGTTTAAAGGAAATTAAAAAGAAAGGAATTTTTAAAAATATTGAACCAGATAAAGGTGACGATATGCAAGATGGATGTTTGCAACATGGCTTTCGAATGTTTAATAAAGAATTGACTTTTAAACAATTTCGACCTGAGGTTGATATCGAAAAGTTTGATAAATTTATTTGGGAACGAAGGAAAATCAATAATAAAGGAAAGGTTGAATGACCTAACTCTAAAAATATGAGTATTACATATAGATACTATTTTAATACAAATTACTTTTATCTCAATCAAAGTAGTAATCAATTAGACAGACTCTAAGGACAATATCAAAATTGGAGGACCCATTAAAGATAATAAAACCTAAACCCTTACAATACAAACAAGAAAACAACAACACGATGAATATATACACTAAATTCTTAATGATAAGCTTAGGCATCTTATTGGGTTCATTTGACGTTTCGGCGGATAGTAACCCTATTAAGCCGCTGCCTCCAGTAGCTAACTTGCCTATGGTTGCAGTCAGTCCGCTTATTTCTATGACTCCAGTACATGATTGGGGATTAATGCCTGATAAGGGGAGTCCAGTACCAGCTACTGCGGAGTCTGTATTACTCAATGTACCCATCGTGGGAGGTCAGTTTCAGTTCGACGTACTAGACACCTCTCTAGAAGATTATATGGCTACGCTACATGCAGAGCAGAGTATGATGCCGCCTCCTGGTAGTCCATTCATAACTGCGATGCAGACCATTGTAGATCAGCAGGACAAGATCCAAGAAGCGAAGAATATCATAGATCAAGCACTGGTAGTGGGTAGAGAGATTCAGTTTCTTATAGAAACTGACCTAGTGAGTCTTCCTTTATACATGACACAGGAAATAGGGAATAAAGAAGTAACGCTTGTCATCCAATCTGCAACTATATTTCCCAAGTATGCACAGCTAGAGGTATATATGAAAATTGACCTTGGTAAAAAAGATTTTTTTGAAGAAGACGCTATTCTTTACTTCGGAGCGGATAAGATACTGTTCAACAGTGAGGATGGTATCATATATGGGAGTATAGGTCTACTATCAGATTATGCTATCAAACTGGATAATAGTAGTAATGCTGGTTTGGTGTTTAGGAAGATGGAAAAGACACTAAAGACAGGAGAAGGTGTCACCTATGATCC
>JBNMOV010000558.1:0-3049 GCA_051275765.1 Maribacter sp.
TGTCTAGTAATTCACTCACTTTTACGACACAGTTTTCAAAGGACACATTGAGTGGCAAATCACTACATCCATCACTGAAACTAATCTCATCATTCCTAGATCCTATGATGATACAATTCGTAAAACTGGCGTTCATTTCATTTTCTACACAGCCTACGCAACCAAAATCTTGACAAATAGCATTCGACATTCGTATGGCAGATGATTCTGAGCCATAATTGGCTAGAGTGCAATAATTAAATTCATAGCTTCCTCCATATTCCAACTGTACAGAATTGCCACCATTATCCACGACTAAGCAATTTTCTGCATAAATATTAGAGTGAATACCTAGTAATCCAGAATTGGAAGTATTCCTGATTTCAGTATCTCTGATTTCTAAAGTAGCCGCAGAATCGACTCGTACACCTACGATGGAATTTTTGATAATTGCATGCTCGATCGTATGAAGATTAGCACCTGTTCCTAGACGAATACCGCCCCATTGTCCACTGATTTCAGTAAATGGTTCTTCGAGTCTGTCGCCTTGTACAGTAATTGGATCTTCGAGTGTTCCTTGCATCGTCAAGGTACTATTTTCTTCAAAAAACCAGATGCCATCATTATAAAATATACCTCCTCCTGAGTTGACCAATCCGCCATGTACATAAATATCCGTACCTGGAGGAATAATTAATTCGCAACTATCTACGAACAGTACACCATAAATTACATAAGGCTTAGGATCATCCCAAGTTTCTGTCATCATATCACAAGAAAGCCTACTGGCTGTTCCTGCACTGAATCTACTAGGAATATAATTGGCATTTTGACCAAAAGCTTCCAAAACTACCTTTTGATCGTTACCATTGGTTTCGAAACTGAGGTTTTCGTAATGAACGAAAGGACTTTCAGCCAAAGGAGCATTCGGATCTATGGTCACTTCTATAAAAATATAAATACTGTCTTTTCCTGCTACAGGAATAGGTGGCAATGGATCATTCGTACCAAATATATTGCCATTGGCATCGACGGTGTAGCCATCCACATTTATTCTGTATTTGGACGTACTGCCGTTTTCTAGGAAAATATTAGAAATTTCAACGGGATTCCTACTCGTATTATAGGCCTTGAGTATTCTGGTTGCAGATCCTAATTCTGTAAAAACCGTATCAAATCGTAGCGTATCTACAGAAAAATTCAGCATGATACTTGGATCTGTACTGAATCGATCTTCTTGGCAAGATTGGAAAAATAAAATAAGACAGCTAGATAGTACTAGCAGAATAATTGGAAATATATGTTTCATATGTAATTGACTTCAATGATCAAAGATACAACGATGTATGAGATTAGGAAGTGTTTGGAGATAGGCTTTTAAGATGATTAGACATTCCATTCTTTATAACGTGGGGTTGAAAACTCCACGTTATGGAATATTCTGATTTAATTAGTCTTTTCCTATTTTCTAAGGAGAGGTTGACAACCTCTCCTTAGAAAATAGGAAATCATCATCATTCTTCCCCATACTCTTATACTCTCAATGCAATATCCATAACCGTCTCAAAATTGGCGACAGCTTGATTGATGATACGAACAGAATAATATTGCTGATATTTGAATTCATCAAAACGGTATTTTAAATGGCTAATTTTATTGGTATCCATTTCTATATATTTTGAATTTAAAAAATTGAGGAATCATCATAAAAGTACAATAATCAAAGTGAGCAGAAATTCTTGGGTTGTGAATAAAATTTGGATTGACGTTTTATCTATGTCAATCCAATAATTTCAAATACTAGTATTTGCTAAGGCTTAGTAGGTTTTGCTAGTTTACTATATCTAAAATTAACGGAGCCTAAGCCAAAGAATATTTTCTTAAAACATCTTTTGAAAAATAAAATTCACATATAGAGAATTGCTGCAAAGGGACTTTATATCACCTCCTTCATCATTTTCTGTCTAAGTAGTATTTCTGCTCAGACAGAAGTAAATACCCTTGATGTATCTAACCTCTTATTGGTGTAATCTTCGACTTTCTTCAGAAGTAGATTTGGATTCCATAGCTTTAGTCATGGAACTCAATGGAAATGGATGGCCTTGAGAATTTACCTTTAAGAATGTAGAAGTACATATTTATAATAAGTGAAACGTATTTAATAAATTGAGCAGAAATGGGTAGTAATTTTTTCTTCTAAAATATTCAGAAAATCGTTGTATAGCCGTAGCTACGGAACTATTTTTTGTGTTTTTTAGAAGAGAAAAGAACAGGCATAACTGCTCAGGTTATTGAATTCGTTTCACTAAAGGAAATAAAGTAAGAATTGGTTTTTCAGGAACAGCTATTCCTTATGCAGAAAGGGATTATCCTGAAAAACTTGAGCCGTCCGTCATTTAGTTAGATTTACAGGAAAATGATATATTGGATATTTGGCTAAAATTAGTGACGGCAGAGGCTGTAAATCCAGAAATTTATCTACCAATTCCTATCAATGTGAGTATTCCTACTGGAGCTACTTATGGGTTTTATATCACCAATGATTTTGGTGGTGGAACTTCTTATCCAGATTGTGGTTCAGCTGGTGAAACTTTTGGTTCAGATGTAAATATCGCTATCACTGGCGGTGTAGGAAAATCTTATCCATTTGATCTTACTTTTAATTTTAGATGTTTTAATGGAACGGTTCATTATAATGCGGATTATTTTCCTCCAGATCCTTATGCTAGTTTTGGGTTTTTGAAGTAGGGATTTTTATTATGATTATACGAATAGCTTGGAATTAAATTTTAGCCACTAAGGGATGGCGAATAAATAAGTGTCTGGAATTGATAAGATATTTTTGTGCTAGGCAAGGCGGTAAAAGTCGCGTTACGCCTTAGCGTAATAAGGTTTTTGCCAACGCAGCATAGTGCAAAAATATGAAGTCAAAACGGACAGTTATTTATTCAACATCCCTAAGTACACTGTAAAGTAAGTAATGTTAAGTTTTGATGGCTTCTTTTGAAATTTGGACATCGTTATTTTTCTCCACCGTAGCTAAGGCTACGCTGTCAAAAAATGCCTCGCC
>JBNMOV010000559.1:0-3041 GCA_051275765.1 Maribacter sp.
GGTTTACTTCCAGAATTATAGGTCAGACTTCTGCCATTGATAGCCTTTGCGAAATTGTGAAGATATACAAGGCTGGTTTGAATAATCCACATAAGCCTATTTCGACACTACTATTTGCAGGTCCTACTGGAGTTGGAAAAACTGCTTCTGCACGAGCGTTGGCAGATTATTTCTTTGGAAAAGGACAAAAAACTTCGCCACTCATTCGAATAGATATGAGTGAATTCCGTTATCCTGGACAGATTGCACAGTTGATAGGTTCTGGAAGAAATGTAGGAAAACTGGTCAAGGATGTAAGAGAACGTCCATTCGCTGTTTTGTTATTGGATGAGGTAGAAAAAGCAGATAGTTCTGTTTTTGATGCTTTGTTGACGGTATTGGATGAAGGAAGACTAGTGGATGCTTATGGACGAGAAACCAATTTTAGGAATGTGATCATCATCATGACTTCCAATCTAGGTTCTTCGAATAGACAAAGCCTTGGATTTACAGATATGGAAGATGAATCTGTACGATATACATCTTCTATTTCTAAATTTTTTCGTCCAGAATTCATTAATAGAATAGATGGAATCGTGATGTTCAATGCCTTGAAAGAAGCAGATATTATTGAAATAACGAAAAAGGAATTAATTGATTTATCGCAAAGAGAAGGATTCGTTAAAAACAATTTGAAACTTAAATTTAGCAATAACTTAATGCTTCACTTAAAGCAAACTGGCTTCGATGAACGTTATGGAGCTAGACCTTTACAACGAGCAATAGAGGATGAAGTTACGGCACCTTTGGCAAATTGGTTGCTCAATCATCCCAATACTCAAAATTGTACCTTGGAAATAGATTATGACGAGGTTTTGAAAGTTAACATCGCTTAGCAGACCATTGGGGTTTCAAAAACCCCAATGGTCTTTGTACCTTTTACAACAGGAAATTATAGAAATATGATACATCGTTCTCACATTACAAGGATATTATGCTTAGGATTTATTTTTTTCCTTTGCACCTCTAGTATCAATAAAATTGAATGGGGCTTTTATGGACATAAGCGTATCAATAGAATGGCAGTATTTACTTTGCCACCGGAAATGATCGTTTTCTATAAAAAGAACATCGAATTCATTACAGAACACGCAGTAGATCCAGATAAAAGAAGATACGCCACTAAACATGAGGGTGTTCGACATTATATAGACATTGATCATTGGGGAGATAATCCGTTTGAGGTTGTGCCAGAGAATTTATCAGAGGCCGTCGTAAAATATTGTGATTTCCTCCTTTTTACAGATACTGGCGATACTTTACATCTATTAGGAAATGAACTCAATCATTCTAATCTCACGCCTATTAATGGTGTAGAAAATGGCTACACAGATGTATATGGTAAAGTGTTGATCTTCGAGAATATCGCCTATTCCGAACCTAGGGATGGATTTATGATTATCAAGGAAGATGCACCAAAGATATTTGGGGAAGATTCCTTAGTGATTCCTATGGAAGCACTGGCTGCCTTTTCGCAGGAGCATATCATGGAATTATATTATGAGGATGAATGGCTGCTAGATGCTAATGTTGTCAATGAATTTTTGAGTCAATATAATGCTAAGATCACAGTAACAGGTGCAGAAGTAAAAGATAATTTTTCAGAATACGGTATTTTGCCTTATCATCTGAATAGCTATATCGAAAGGCTGACTCGTGAATTTGAAAACGGCGATGAAAGCAGAATATTGAGATTGTCAGCAGAAATAGGACATTATATAGGTGATGCTCACGTGCCTTTGCATACTTCAGAAAATTATAACGGACAATTTACAGATCAAGATGGAATCCATGGTTTTTGGGAAAGTCGCCTACCTGAATTATTCGCAGATGATAATTATGATTTTTGGGTAGGAAAATCTAAATACATTAATGATCCTAAACAATTTTTCTGGAACATAGTCAAAGAAAGTCACTCACATTTGGAGCGTGTATTAGCAATAGAAAAAGAACTTAGTGAGACTTTTCCCTTAGATAAACAATATTGCTACGAAACTAGAAATACACGTACCATAAGAACACAATGCGAAGAATATGCCACTGCTTTTCACGAAAAAATGGATGGAATGGTAGAGAAACGAATGACAGAATCAGTTCATGCCATTGGTAGTGTTTGGTTTACTGCATGGGTAAATGCAGGTCAACCCAATATGAGAAAAATGGATAAATACGCATTGACAGAAGAAGAAAGACGTTTGCAGGAAGAGGAAGAAAAAATGTTTAAATCAGGAGATATTAAGGGGCGGAAGCATGATAATTAAATAGATGCTGAGATTTTGAAATGAATAATAAGGGGTGTTTTTTGGCTTTCAAAAAAAACACCCCTTATTATTGTATTAGTACATTTCCTTATCTTTGAAAACAGCAACAATTTATATACTCGATTTTTAATCTGAAAAACAACCCATAATGACAAACTTCATTAAATTTTTTACGACTATTATTTTTGTTTTTGTATCGTTGATATGCTGCTTAGGGCAAGATGTGACACTATATTCTCAGGCAGATGTAGATGCTTTTGATCCCAGTACGACAGTGATTAATGGTTTTCTTCAGCTTAATGGAAGTAATAGTCCCGATCCTATTACAAATTTAGATAATTTATCTAATCTGACTTTTATTAGTGGAGGTTTGAATATATATAACAATGTTATCTTAACGAATCTAGATGGATTATCTAACCTGACTTCCATTGGGGTTTTTGTAGTATACGTTACAATTCTGCCTTGACAAACATAGATGGATTATCCAACCTGACGTCTATTGGAGAATATTTGGACATAGGGAATAATGATTCCTTAGCGGATTGCTGTGGCATACGAAATTTATTTATTATCCCTGGAGCGATTTCTGGCTATTTTAATCTTCATGATAACCCCTCTGAATGTAGTAGTGTAGATGAGGTAATTAGCCTAGTTTGCGAAGAATTATCTATCAGTCTCATCAATAATCATCCTTGTATAAATGCTAACAATGGTTCTGTGCAGGTAGAAGTCAATGGA
>JBNMOV010000560.1:0-3038 GCA_051275765.1 Maribacter sp.
TGGAGAATAAATATTTTGTAGCCTTAGTTCCTTTTTGGGCAGTTTGGCCATATGAAACGATGATTATCCCTAGAAGGAAAATGCCAAATATTGCTCAATTAAATGAAGAAGAAAAAAAATCATTCGCCCATATTTTAAAAGAACTGACGATAAGAATGGATAATATTTTTAATTGTTCATTTCCTTATTCAGCAGGCATTCATCAAAGCCCTACAGATGGAAGAAAACATAAAGAATGGCATTGGCACATGAGTTTTTATCCGCCATTATTGCGTTCTGCTACAGTGAAAAAATTCATGGTAGGATACGAAATGTTTGCTAACCCACAAAGAGATATTTCTGCGGAACAAGCAGCAGAAAAAATGAAGATGGCTTCAGAGGTACATTATAAACTTCAGTAAGATTGGAGATTTTGTCTGACTAAACTTTTTCATTTGTCTGGATAAACTTCAAATTTTTTGGAAACTTTCGAAGTTAGGGAGATTTTAAAACCTCAGCATCTCTAAATCTAAATATCTAGTTTAGTATCCATGCAAATCAATATCATCTGTATTGACTCGATTCACCCATCGCTTCATCTTTTTTTGGATCACCTTGAAGTGGTGTTCCTCATCTGGAGAAACTAAGGAAATCGCTTTTCCAGATGCTTCTGCACGTCCAGTACGACCTATTCTATGAATGTAATCTTTAGGCGAACGAGGTAATTCATAATTAATCACACAAGGCAAAAAGTCAATATCAATACCTCTAGATAATAAATCTGTAGCCACTAAAACTTGTAGCTTTCCTGCCTTGAATTTTTGCAATAACTCCTTTCTCGAGCCCTGACTTTTTTTGCCATGAATGGCTGATGCATCCACCTTGTTTTTACGCAGTTTATCAGCGATGTTATTAGCACTATAAACAGAAGAAGCAAAAACCAACACCTGCTTCATCTCATTCTTTCGGATGATATAACGTAGCATAGGTCCTTTCTTTTCATCAGGAATGAAATAAGCACTCTGCTCTATTTTCTCAATATGATTCTGCTCCGTTTCTATTTTAATCACCAAAGGCTTACGCAATAAAATCTGCGTAATACTATCTAAATCATTACTCAACGTAGCAGAAAATAACAAATTCTGACGCTTGGCAGGTAACAACTCAAAAATACGATTCATTTCCTTTCTAAAACCTAAATTCAGCATCTTATCCGCCTCATCCAAAACCAACGTTTCCACTTCATCCAAATGCACCGCATTAGAGTCCACGAGATCCAATAATCGTCCTGGCGTAGCCACCAAAACATGAATACCTTTCATCGCCTTCATCTGCGGATTGATAGAAACCCCACCATGTACCGCTAATATTCTAGCAGGTTTTTCAAAACCCTTATTGAATATATGGAATACATCTTTCACCTGTATCGCTAATTCTCTTGTAGGTACGACCACCAATACATTGGCATGTCTGTTTTTTGCTGCCTCAGCATATTGCATATTCATCAAAATAGGCAATACATAACTGGCTGTTTTTCCAGAACCAGTAGGAGCTATTCCTAGTACATCCTTACTTTTTAGAATAGCAGGAATAGCCTGTTCCTGAATAGGGTAGGGCTTGGCATAATTCTGCTTGGCTAATGTATCTAACAATGATTTGGATAAACCTAAGGATGTAAAAGGCATGCTGATAGCTTTTTATTTGAAGAAGCAAAGTTACGACTATTTAACAGCTAATAACCCAATATCTCATTTATTCTTTATTGCTTGCTTTTTCTCATATACTCTTTTTTATATCAGTATGAAAAATATGTGACAATATATAATATTATGTTTTGTCACATAATTACTGAATCAAATTCGCAATATTTTTACTTATTCACTAATAAAGAGGTATTTATGTTTTTTTTTATTAAAATTATTAAATAATAAATAAAATTGTAAGTATATTATGTGACTAATTATATATTCTTACTGTCATAAGAGCATAAAACATTTTTCATCAACCAATTTTTTAAAATTTAAAATATGTTAAAGGAATTTAAGGCTTTTATTATGACAGGAAATGTGATTGAATTCGCAGTAGCTGTTATCTTGGCGGCAGCCGTAGGGCTAGTAGTGAATGGATTTGTAAATGATGTAATCATGCCAGTTGTAGGTCATTTCGCAGGAGGTGTCGATTTTGCTGACCTTAAAAAAGTACTTTCAGAAGCAGTTGTAGATGCAGATGGAAATATCACTGCTAAAGAAAATGCAATTAGATGGGGAGCATGGATAAATACAATCATTAACTTAATGATTGTTGGATTCGTATTATTCCTAATCACTAAAGCATACAACAAATCAAAAGTACCTGTAGCAGCAGCTGCACCAGCGGGACCATCTGACAATGATCTATTGTCAGAAATCCGTGACTTGTTGAAGAAATAAAAGATTTTATATCTCTATATAAGAATAACTTCTAAAGCCCGTTTGGATTATCCAGACGGGCTTTTTATTTTATATTTACAACATCAATTGAATAATGAGCCAAAATAATAATCCATGGAAAATTTAGAAGAACAAATATTAGATGAAGAAGTAGATAACGGGATAGATAGACCTTGGTCTATAGCTGTTAAATATGGTATAATAGGAGGGTTTATATTTATCTTTTTAGAACTGATCAAATATTCGTTGGGAATGATGGATGTGGAACGGTTAATGAATACTGATACTAGTGGACTAACTCATAAGTTAAGGTATATTAAGCTGCCGTAATTATTAGTTTTTGTTAGGCACAAAAAACGGAGTTACGCCGTAGCGTAATGAGTATTTTTGGAACGACGCAGAAGCGGATAAGTACAAATATTGGGGGTATCGGAATTTATGAGTTAGTCCGCTAGTTCGACTATCATTAATATGATAGTTGGGTTTGTACTTTCTCCCATATCGTGGGTTGCCTATTTCGTATTATATTTTCTAGCTGTAAAAAACTACAGGGATGAATTAGGTGGTTTTATATCATTTGGGAAGGGGTATAAGGTGTCCCTTTTTTCTGTACTCGTTAAAGCGGTAGTG
>JBNMOV010000561.1:0-3034 GCA_051275765.1 Maribacter sp.
TGCAATAACCATAGGTAATATCACCTACTTGTCTTACTGCAGCACCATCTACGAAAGAATCAATCTCCTTTAATCTAATCAATTTATTGGCGGCGAAAGACTCTTTCATCGCCGGAGCGCCTCCTGGTTCTATACCAATCAGTTCTGTTTCTGGACTTAAATGCTGAAAACAGTTTCCTATGCCAGAAGCCAAACCGCCCCCTCCTACTCCAACGAAAAGATAATCGATCTTCTCATCTATATCTTCTAAAATTTCCAAGCCAACTGTCGCCTGTCCTTCTATAATTTTTTCATCATTAAAAGGATGGATAAACAGTTTTTCATTTTCATTGGAATCCTCAATGGCATTGGCATAAGCATCATCAAATGTATCTCCTACCAATATAATTTCTACGAATTCTTTACCAAATCGCTTGACCTTACCCACTTTTTGTTGTGGCGTAGTTTCTGGCATATATATCTTACCATTTACCTTCAATTTATGACAAGCCAATGCAACGCCTTGTGCATGATTTCCTGCACTGGCACATACAATACCCTTATCTAATTGAACTCTAGGAGACGTCGCCATTTTATTATACGCTCCACGTATCTTATAGGAACGCACGACTTGCAAATCTTCTCGTTTCAAATAAATATTGCAATCATATTTTTCTGATAAATAGTCATTATACATCAAAGGCGTATGCATCGCAATTCCCTTCAATCTCACTTTTGCCTTGTAAATATTTTCTATTGGTATCATATTTCTCTTTTAGATCGCTTCGCTTTTAGACGCTAAATCGCTTCGCTCTTAGATCCTATATTTTTGATGTAGTAATATTTAAGTAATTGCAAAAAGCAAAATATCCTACACAAATCTAGCGGCTAATGTCTAAAAGCGAAGCGGTCTAGCGTCTCTAGTAAATAATCAATTATTCTCTGGTCTCAATCCTCTCACTACTTTTCCTGTACGCCACATTTCGGACTCTCTGATTTCGGTGAGTTCTACTTCAAGTTTTTCTCTATAATCCTCTTGACTATTGGAATCAATAGAAAGTTGTGCTTCTTGTCCTGATTCTACACTATCGTATAATTCATCAAAAACTGGCTTCGTTACTGCTTTGAATTTTCCTTTCCAATCCAATGCTCCTCTTTGTGCAGTGGTCGAACAATTGGCATACATCCAATCCATTCCGTTTTCAGCAACTAAAGGCATTAATGACTGTGTCAATTCCTCTACTGTTTCATTGAATGCTTCACTTGGCGAATGCCCTCTTTCTCTTAGTACTTCATATTGTGCTTCGAAAATGCCTGCAATGGCTCCCATCAATGTACCTCTTTCTCCTGTCAAGTCTGAATATACTTCTCGTTTGAAAGTGGTTTCAAATAAGTAACCTGATCCTACACCTATTCCTAATGAAACGGCTCTATCAAATGCTTTTCCAGATGCATCTTGGTGAATCGCATAGCTGGAATTCAATCCTCTTCCTGCCAAGAACATTCTTCTCAAACTCGTTCCAGAGCCTTTAGGAGCTACTAGGATTACATCCACATCTTCTGGTGGAATAATACCTGTTCTTTCCTTGTAAGTAATCCCAAATCCATGTGAAAAATATAGTGCTTTTCCTTTAGTCAAATAGGTTTTCAATGTAGGCCAAACAGCGATCTGTGCAGCATCTGATAATAGGTAAAAGATAACAGTCGACCTTTCTGCCGCTTCTTCTATTGAAAATAAGGTTTCGCCTGGAATCCAGCCATCATTAATCGCTTTATCCCAAGACTTAGAAGGGCTTCTTTGTCCGACGATTACGTTAAAACCATTGTCTCTAAGGTTTAAGGACTGTCCTGGCCCTTGAACACCATAACCGATGACTGCTATGGTTTCATTCTTCATCGTTTCCAATGCTTTTTCCAATGGGAATTCATCCCTTGTCACTACATTTTCTACTGTTCCTCCAAAATTTAATTGTGCCATTTTCGATATATTTAGACGCTAGATATTTAGACGTTAGACGCTAGGTTATCAGACGCTTATTTTGTAATATGTTTTGATATTAATATGAATAAAAAGCTATTAAACGCAATGAAAATCTAGCGCCTAAAAGCGAAGCGGTCTAGTGTCTAACGTCTTCCAACATAACATCCATTCCTTTCAAATAAGTATTCAATCGTTCCATAGGTTTAATGATAGCTATTCTACCAGATCTGACGAATTCGTACACCTCTCCATTCTTTCGTAAATCCACAAGCAATGCTTCCGTTTCTGATTTCAATCCTGTTTTTTCAATAACAATGTATTCATCTTCTATGCTCAGAATACGTGCATTGTGCTTACGCACCAATTCTTCCGTTTTATCTCCTCCTAAAAAGGTTTTTGTTGGGACTTTGTACAATGCTAATTCTTGTTGTACTATCTCATGCTCTTCGTAATAAAATGACTTGATAATATCTACTTGCTTATCTAATTGAGCAACCAATTTTTTCACCAATACTTCCTCTACTTTTACAACGATGATATATTTATAGACATCCTTAATAGAAGATTCTGACGCTCCTATACTTTCGATATTAATATGTCTTCTTGTAAAAACAGATACTACCCTACTCAGCATACCTACTTTGTTTTCTGTGAATATGGTGATCGTATATTCATTTTCCTTAGCCATGATGTTTATCTTTTGATTTCTTCTTTTGTTAGAATAACTTCTGAAACAGAGCAGCCACTCGCTACCATTGGGAATACGTTATCCTCTTTTTCAATCATTACATGAAGCAAATAAGGACCATCGAATGCTAGCATTTCCTTTACGCCTTGTTCCAATTCTGAGGTATGATGTATCGTCTTCCCGGTTACGCCAAAGCCTTTAGCTATGGTAATAAAATCAGGGTTTTTGAGTTCTACTGATGAGTATCTATTGTCAAAAAACAATTGCTGCCATTGACGCACCATCCCTAGATAATTATTATCTAATAAAATGATTTTCACCGCTACTCCATATTGCGAACACATCCCCAATTCCTGCAAGGTCATTTGAAAACCACCATCTCCTAC
>JBNMOV010000562.1:0-3007 GCA_051275765.1 Maribacter sp.
GTGAATTTGGAGAATTTCCCTGCGGGTGTTTATCACCTAAAAGTAAACGAGACCACTCATAAAATATTGAAATATGAATAAGCTAGGATTTAGGAAATAATTGATTTCAGTATACAGGACTTAACCAATGCTTAGGTCAAAAACAAAACAAAATACCCGTTTATGAAACCACAATCAATCGTTTTATAAAGGGGTATTTCGCTTCTTAAACTATATTGTTATGCACCTGAGGGTTTCTTGATAGAAGCCGTAATAGTGAGGAAATATTAAATGCTAAATGTAAAAAAATTAGTTTTCTATGGTCAGCTATATCGCTTATCACAAGGGTAATTTACAGCAAGGTAAGGCGATATGTGGTTCACCACTCCACTAGCATCATTTGTTCAATACTGGCTATGAGGTGTAATATGGCATTATTGTATTAACAGCTATAGAAGAACCAATAAGTCGTCTTTCTGAAGACATAGAAACACTTTGCGTTTTAACTAATTGAAACATGAACGAATTAAAGAATTTTTTCAATGCCATTTCAAAAATTAAAGAATCGACCTGGGATATAATACTGCCTTTTTTTAGCGAGGAAAGGCTTCTGAAAAAGGAGTACTTCGCCAAAGAGAATAAAACTGCTCGTAAAATTGCATTTTTAAAAACAGGAGTAGTGAGAGCCTTTTTTATAAATCAGGAGGGCAAAGATTATAATAAACAGTTTTTTGTTGGCCAAAGTATTATTGGCGCCTATAGCTCATTATTGACAGGAAACGCAAACTTAATTGCCCAACAGGCCCTAACGGATTGTGTGATTTATTCCTGTGAATATAAATCATTAACCACTCTATATGATGAATATCCAGATCTGGAACGATTCGCACGTAAAATAGCAGAACACTATTTTTTGGAAAAAGAGAAGAAGGAAATTGAAATCGTATTACTGGATGCTTCTCAACGCTATATGCTTTTTAAAAAAGAATTTCCAGGGCTGGAACAGCTCATTCCTCAATTGCATATCGCCTCCTATTTGGGTATATCTGCCACTCAATTAAGTCGGATAAGAGGACAGAACGCATCCAAAAAGTCCTAAGTCATTTCTTTACATAGGTAAAGAGTTTTTTCTTTTAATGGCCCTTGCTTTGTCGTCTCATAATTAAAAACAAAGTGATGAATAAAACAAAGGTGATTTTTATCGCATCTGTTCTGTATGGATTAACGCTTGGCTCTTGTTCTTTAAAGCCATTGGCTTATCGGCCTGAAGTAAGTCCTTCTTTCGAAGGAGCAAGCGAATTAAACGAAAAGCTATTGACCAGTGAGAAAATCCAAATTGACGGATGGCTTGGACCAGAAGATATCCTATTCGACAGTGCGGGAAATCTTTTTTCGGGGGTACATAATGCCGATTTCAGCGATGGTAGAATTTTAAAAATAGATCCCTTGGGGAAAGTCGAAGAATTCTATAATTCAGGATCATGGGTAGCTGGCTTGCATTTCGATAAAGAGGGGAACCTGATCGCATTAAGTCACAAACAAGGCTTGATCAGTATAAGTCCAAACAAGCAAGTGACGGTTCTGGCTGCGACGGATGAAAATGGTAAACCCTTTTTCATTCCAAATGGATTGGATATTGCCGATAATGGCATGATCTATTTCACTAATACTTCCGAAATTTCAGCATACACCATAAAATACGGCAGAAAGATGATTATGGAAATGAAACCTCTGGGTGGTTTGTATCGATACAATCCTGCCACGAAAAAAGTAACCACCCTTATTGAGGGCACTTATTTTGGCAATGGGGTAGTAGTCTCAAAAGATCAGGACTATCTTCTGATGGTTGAAACAACGAAATACAGAGTTCTTAAATATTGGTTATCAGGCGAGAAGACTGGGAAAACAGAAGTGTTCATCGATAATCTCCCAGGGTTTCCGAACGGAATTTCAATTCGAAAGGACGGTAGTTATTGGTTGGCTTATTCAACAAAGAGAAGTGAAGCCTTAGATAAAATTCATCCCAAAGTAGGAATGAAAAAGTTTGTATTCGGATTGCCTGAATTTGTCCAACCGAAAGCGCAACCTTTTGGAATGGTGATGAATATTTCCATGGATGGAAAAATATTGGAAAGCTTATTTGATACGCAGGGTGAAATTTTTTCAGAAGCGGGTGCTGTAAAGGAGTTTAACGGCTACCTATACATTGGCGGCGATGTGCTGCCATACATTGGGAAATACAAATTAGATACAATCGATTAAAGCTAGAACGATGATAAAAAAAGGCGATACGATTGTAAATATTCGCACCGGTCAAAAAATGACATTTTTGGAAACATGGGCCGAAACGAAGGGGACACAGTTGAAGATTGATTGTGTTGGCCCGGTCAACTCTGCAAGAGAGAAATCACATTTCCATCCGCATCAGGAAAACCGTTTCACCATTATGGCGGGAAGCCTTCATTTTACCATTGCTGGCAAGAAACAACTCGCTGCGGTTGGAGATATAATTTCTATACCTAAAAATGTAGCTCATTCATTTCATAATTCAGGTGATACAGATGCGTCTTACATTCAAGAGTTTTTTCCAGCACTAAAAACAGATCGTTTATTTGAAACATTCTTTGGGCTGGCAAGAGACGGTAAACTGAATAAAGGCGGCGCTCCAAATATTTTTGGAGCAGCATTGATCTTGCTTCATTTTAACAACGAAATAAGATTAGCGCAGCCCCATTGGCTTCTTCAGAAAATTGCTTTTAATCTCTTTGCGCCAATCGCTAAATTGATGGGCTATAAAGCAACTTATGAATAGCGGTAGCCGACTTCAGTTATTTATCCTTAAACTTGGCTAAGCTGGGTAAACTACTTTTGTAGAAAGCCTGAAATAGGAGCTTATCTGTTTTAGTATAGCGGCTAGTCTTTTCAAAATAGTGGCGATGCAATTCATTCCAAAGTGGATTCTCTTGCTGCCTAATCACATAAGCAAAATAGTTCTCCAAAAGGTGGGCATGATTATCTCCAGGCCGCT
>JBNMOV010000563.1:0-3004 GCA_051275765.1 Maribacter sp.
TGAATTTTCGATTTGGTCATCTAAATTCCTTCCTTCATTATTTCAAGAAAATCTGGCTTTAGCTCCTGGGGAAGTTAAGGATAGAACAGATGGTAAATTAGTCCATTTAGATGGATTAAATTTATCCAGAGCATGGTGTTTATATGGCATAAAAGGAAATAATAATGCGTACAATCTAGCGACAGAACATCTAGATTTTTCATTATCCAAAATAGCAGATGGAGATTACGCTGGACAGCATTGGTTAGCATCATTTGCACTTTATGCTTTCAAGGTTAAAACGGAACAAGATGAGTAAACTCAAAAACATATTTGGTCCTAGTACTTTGGTGGCTGCTGCATTTATTGGTCCAGGTACATTGACGACTTGTACGATGGTAGGCGTAGAAGTTTCTTATTCGCTGCTGTGGGTTATGCTTTTTGCTATTATAGCGACAGTCGTTTTGCAAGAAATGGCAGCTCGATTAGGTTTCGCCACACAGCAAGGTTTAGGAGAAGCATTCAATCAGCAATTTCCAACAGGAATTACTCGATTTATTGTTTTCTTTTTAGTTATTGGAGCGATTTTAATAGGAAATGCTGCTTATGAAGCAGGCAATATTTCTGGTGGAGTTTTAGGACTAGATTTGATTATTGGAGAAACGAAAATCTGGCCAGTTATTATTGGTGTATCCTGTTTTCTATTACTCTTTTTTGGGAATTATAAATTAATAGAACGAATACTCATTAGCTTAGTTATTCTCATGAGTATTTGTTTTTTAATTACAGCTATTATCGTTCAGCCCAATCTTGGCGAGATATTAAAAGGTTTTATTCCTAGTAAAATAAGCAACGATAATTTCTTATTAATTATGGCAATAATAGGAACGACAGTTGTTCCCTATAATTTATTTTTACACGCCTCCACCATTTCTAAAAAATGGGATAAAAATTCATCATTAAAAGATTTAAGAATCGAAAACGCAGCCTCTATTATTTTTGGAGGACTGATTTCTATTTTAATCATTATCACAGCAGCAAGCTCTAATGGAATCATTACAGAAGTAAAATCAGCTAAAGATTTGGCGATACAATTAGAACCACTATTTGGAACAAGTGCGAAGTATTTGATGGGAATAGGATTAATGGCAGCAGGAATTAGTTCTGCTTTGACAGCACCACTCGCAGCAGCTTATGCCGCCAAAGGATTATTCAATTGGTCTGATAATGAGAAAGACATCAAATTTAGAGCAGTATGGATGATTATTTTACTCATTGGAATTTTAGTTGCTGTTACAGATATTGAACGAGTATTAATTATTAAATTTGCTCAAATTACGAATGCATTATTACTCCCATTTATCGCGACCTATTTACTATATATTTCTAATTCTAAAAAGATTCTAGGAAATTATACCAACGGAATGCTCTCAAATATCCTAGGTGGCTTCGTCATCATCGTCACCTTATTATTGACCTTTAAATCACTGAATGGAATTTTTGGTTTTATGTGATTAATACATTTAGCTTCTTTTGAATTAATTATTAGCGTTACAAAATGTAATGAATTATTAGTTGAATAAAACCACATTCGATTAAATTTTTGTAATCCGCCCTTATGGATTTTAGTGAAGAAAACAACGCAAAAATCCGTTAAAAACTCAGCGTTGTTTGAGCTAAGTATTCCAATAGAGCGAGTTAATACAACCAAGTGTGCTACTTCAGTACATTTTATCTTACTGACTTTAAGCGAGTTTCGCTGTGTTTAGGGTTTTGTTGTTTTTGGAGCGTTAAAAAATCCATCGGGGCTAGACTTTTTGGTACTTTTTCGGCAATGGAAAAAGTACGAAAGAATAATATGGCACTAAAGATCATCTTTTATCAAATAGATAAAAACCGACACAAAATACTTTTAATATAAATGCTATAAAGACAATGAGTAAATTTGCAAAATAAGACCAATTTCCTAAACCATTAAATCCATTCCAATGAAAAAATCCTACACCTTATTATCATTATTTATCTGTTTTAGCATTTATCTCTCTGCACAACCAAGTCCTTTCGGAACAGGTCAGATTACTGACCAAAATATAGGTCAATTAGATGATCCAAGCGTCGTAGTTCCTTCTGTCTCAGGATATGGATTTAATGGCTTTTTTCCAGATGCACAAGAATCATTACAAGACTATAATTACGACATTTATGTACCAGAAGATTATGATGGAACAGAAGAATATGGGCTAGTAGTTTTTATTAATTCCAGTAATAATGGAGGCTTCAAAAGTCAATGGCAACCTGTCCTGGATGATAGAAAATTAATTTGGATAGCAGGCGATGATATTGGTAATCCTATTTTTATTAATATAAGAATGGGCGTAGGAATGTCAGCTGCTTTGAGGATGCAAGAACTATTCAATATTGATACAGATCGTATATATACTTCTGGAAATTCTGGAGGTGCACGTATGGCACATAATCTTGCTTTTATTTATCCAGAAACTTTCAAAGGAGCGATGCCTTCTTGTGGAGGGAGTTACATTCGTCAAGTGGATCAAGATTATGAAACACAGCAGCCAGATGGCAATTATGAAGCTATCGTAAATTATCCAGCTGACTATATAGATTATTTATTGCCTTTCGATCAGCGTTTCGCGAATATGACCTCATACGATGATTTCAGAGAAGGAGATATCATGAATATTTATCACAATGGTTCAGAAGAAGATGGTCTAAAAGGGAAGTTTTTAGAAACTACTGGAGGTCATTGCTCTACTACGACTGAACATTTTCTTGATGCCCTTAATTTTGTAGAACATCCATTTTTAGAAGTCATCCAAGAAAATTTTGATGGAATAACTGAGCTTCCATTCGTAGTGGATAATGCTGTATTAGCCAATAGTTCTTCTAGTCTTCTAATGACACATGATGCAGATAATTTCGCACAGATTCAATCTAAAGATTTATTTCTTTGGGATGATCCAATGGGAGCTATTTTAGAGACATCTATTCAGTTCTCTCCTGATGA